>CALRJJ020000152.1:0-9182 GCA_943367505.1 Flavobacterium psychrophilum
CTTCTTTATTGAATACAAGAAAAACGAAACTACTGAGATGAAGAATCGCTGCGTCAAAAGATGTTTGCTATTTTCCGCACTATCGATTTTGCCAATACTAGCCATGCCAAATGCCAAAGCTGCATGGGCAGTATTGCATGGTAGTAAAACTGAATTTGCCTACGACGAAGATCACACTGGTATCGCTGCTGTACAAACTGCATACGACGATAAGTACTTTGTCTTCGTTAACGGGGAAGGTCACTCAGAAATTCCCTTTGGCAGCTATCACTCGCAGGTAGGTCTGGTACCACTATTCCTTCACCAAAATCCCGAAGATATCGCCATAATTGGTCTGGGCTCGGGAGACACATGCTACTCAGCATCGTCACACAAGAACACCAAATCAATCACTTGCATAGAAATCATCGAAGCCGAGCCTAATGTTCTAAGGAAACACGCAGAGAAAACAAACTATGAGCCACTAAAAATAATCTTCAAAGACCCCAGAATCAAGCTTATACCAGGTGATGGGCGCCGCTATGTTGAGAGTTGCGGCCGGAAGTTTGACATCATTCAAGCAGATGCGCTAAGACCATTCACATCTAGAGCCGGTATGCTGTATTCAAAAGAGTATTTTCAGGCAATGAAAGCAAGCCTGAAACCGGGCGGCTTACTTGTCACATGGCTGCCAACCAAGCGCACCTATGATACTTTTCGCTCAGTCTTTCCCGAACACTTAAATTTCGGCAATACCGCCATCGGCAGCAATCAAGCAATCAATCTAGATACAGCGCAAGTCCTAGAGCGCTATAAACAATTTTGCCTGCATGACAGAGTAAAAGCCACTGGTCATGATGGCGCAGAATTAGTCAGTCAATTTCTCTCAACTGTTCTACCGAACGATACTAGCGCTATTAAGCAAGAAAACAACAATCAAGATCTTTTTCCCAGGGATGAATTTCTGCTACCCCAGCTAACGAACTAAACACCACTCTTAAGATGGAGTCCAACTTCAAATTGTCATTATGAAGGGCTTGAAAAACAGAATCAGCTGCCTCCACTAATCCTGAGATTCTGACGACTCCGAATCCAAACTAGCTTCTTCCTTAGCCTTAATCTCGGCAGCAATTTTAGCAGGTGAGATGCCGCGGCGTTTGGCCTCAGAAGCGATAAAAGCCGCTTGTTTAGCCTCAACACGTACTGCTTCAGCCGCTTCTTCATGCTCTTGCTCAGCATTCAATCTTTCAATGTTTTCTAAAGACCGAATGTGGTTTGCCACATAATCCGGTCGATCAAAACTAGCAACAGAAGCTAACCCTTCCGAAAATAGCCGTACATCAGCGAACTGAGCCGGAATTACCAAAGCTCCATTGCTATCAGCGAAGCCCCACAACTGATTTACTACAATAGGAGTGAGTTCACTGCCGTCAGACAACTCAACAGGAACAAAAGCAGCTCGCGAACTCTCGCCTTTGATTGCTTTGCCTTGCGCGACGCCCTTAGCTGAGCCTTCGGAAGAATTCGAAGAGTAGGCAACACCGTCAACCAAAATTGTGCTCACTCCCATTCCTGGCGAGCATTTCACTGTATCCGTTTTCGCTTGCCCACCCGAAGAAGAAGAAGAAGAAGAAGAAGTGACAGCAGCACGACTAAAAGGAGTCACATTTGTACTACCTTTTACGCTCGTATCGATCGGCGGAATGGCAGCGAGATACTTATAAATTGGCCTCAATCGAAAAGATCCATCCTTGTCAATAATTCCATACTCACCAGATTCGCTAACCACAGCCAAACCATTATGAAAATCGGCAGCAGAAGAGAAACTTGGAGCAATTACGCTCTTAAACGAAGAATCGATGTATCCCCACTTCTTATCTTGTGAAACAGCTGCTAATCCTTCAGAAAAATCATTAGCATCCTCGTACTGGGGTTCAACAAAAGCTCTACCATCTTTGCGAATGTAACCATAGCGGCCGCCTTTCTCGATACAGTAAAAGCCATTAGAAAGCGGCCCAACAGAATCTAAGTCGCGGCAAATATATTCACCAGAGCGGTAAATAATTCCCTTTTTAGGACCGTCGGCCACAATCGCTATGCCGTTCCTAAAAGAGTTAGCCTCAAGCCACCGAGACGGTTTAACCAGGTAGTTGCCGACACGATCTATGTAGCCCCACACCGCTCCTACTTTTACAGCAGCTAGTCCTTCGCTGAAATCTTTGACCTTGCTAAAAGTTGGCTTGATCACCATTTCGCCGTGCTTATTGATGAAGCCCCATTTCTTATTTACGCGAACAGCACAAAGCCCTTCAGAAAAGCTTTTCGTCCGTTCAAACGCAGGGGGAATAACACACATCCCTTTAGAATTGACAAAGCCGTAGTGTGTAGAGAATCCAGACTGAAGACGGATGAACTCTTGATCTTCTTGTTCCACTCCAGCCATATGATCCAAAGTACCTTGTACCATTGCCAACATGGCCGGATCAAACGCAAGTGCGTTCCAGGCCACAGCTCCAAGAACAACGGTGCTTAGCGCCCCTATTAATGCGATAGTTCTCTTCTTATTCAAAGCTAGTTGTCCAGCCTCCATTTATCAGGAAGACCCCTGTCGCTAGATGATGCAAAACTATCAGAGCCAGCAGCCGAATCAAGGAGAACGTAGCGTCGGCAAACGCGATCAAGTAAAGTTTGCCCACTTCTGAAAGTTATACACAAAATCGAGCCATAGACTAAATAGAAGAGCAAGAAACCGATCAGAGATAGCGAACTTTCAGCTCCCGGCAATGCCAGTTCAATCAGCCATACTAAACCGAATATTGGATAGAGACTTAAATAAGCGAGACTTTGATTGAACTGCTTAACAAGTGATTGAGAAAAGGTTACGACTTCACCATTCTGTCCCGTTATCTTCAATCCAGCGATAATTTTGCCTGGTGTCGCCTGTAGTGCACTACTCTCAAAAGCAGCGAATAGAAAAACAGCGATTATAGAAGCGATGGCAGGTAAAAGAACATATAAAGTTCCTACCAATATCATTGGCTGGTCATAATCGGAAGTGACGAGACTGTGCGAGAGCAGCAGTATGATAGGCACTTGCAGCAGCTGCAGCAGGGCGCAGAACACCGCTGAATCTAGCAATGATGCAACAATGCGTCGAGGGATTGTCGCCACTTGCGCACTTGCTGGTCGCAGCTGGCCGTCGTCGTTGGCCACCACATGAGGGTTTTCCTTAGGCAAAATGAACGAACCCACGAATACATCGTGCAGCAACTGACTTCGTTTGCTGGTTAACATATGAACGAGTGGAAGACAGCTCAAAAGAGCAGAGGGAAACTTCAAAAGCTGTCGCAATACTAGGCGATGAGAGAGGAGTCGCTGACCAAGAGCACCGCAAACCACAAGACCCATCAGTCGTTTACCCGGCGTAGCCTGCTGCAGCGACGCATCATAGACAATGTGGTAGAGGTGGTTGATAAATAAGGGCATCAAGCAGACATACCATTCGCTATAACCAACGAACGGGGAAAGCGAACCGATAATTCCTAACAAACTGACCAACCAGCCGCAAGCGCAAAACGAATCGACAAAACCGACAGCAAAAGCCAGGACGGCGATTTGCACTAATTTAGCGCTGGGGATAGCTAAAAGCTGGGCACCACTGTTTAGAGAAATTGCAAAAATTATAGCGGTGACGGCAGAAATTGCCCCAACAAAGCCGGCATCTACCAGGCCGCCAACAATTCGCCTGGCAATGATTGAGCCGGCACTTGGTGGTAAGACCCCTGAAGGCTTAGCAGGCGCAATGGCAGAAGGTTCACCAGGCAAGGCGGCTGGAAGTTCGCTATTGGCTTCAGAGTCCATCGTTGTTCAAGCTCGCAACTTCAAACTTCCAGGGTTAATGCGACTATCTTACCCTGCCCCTTGTCAACCAGGTCGGAATTCACAGGAAATTAAGACTTGAAAAAATACAAACTATTTCCCGACCTTGGCCCGTTGCACGGCTCTGAAATCAGCAAGTCGCTTCTGCGCTTCTTCGACAAGTTTTAATGACTCTTTGAACTGAAAATATGGTTCGTCCGCTTCTGAACTAGCATCTTCTACAAGATTGACCACAGCATAGGCTACAGTCTCTTTTAGACGCACTTTTTCCCACAAGATTCGAGCACAGACAGCGCACATTTTTATACCAGTACCTTCGCCAATGTGCACGGTGCTGCCAACAGCGATTGTCTCATCGCAGAACTGACAGCAGACACCTTCAGCCTGGCAAGGAGCCTCATCTGAAGTAGCGCACTGACACTTGGTTGGATCACAATTACAACGGTGAGCGGGAGCAGCTTCTTCGATTTTGGCCACCACTTTAGCAGACTTTGTGCCACTCAAATAAGCGCTAACTTTTTCAAATGGATATTCATACTCGTCGGTGTCGATTTTAGGATTAGCTCCCGGCAACTTATTGCTCTTTTCCAAAACGGTCTTCATTTCTGCTAAAAGCGGTGCCAGATCTTGAAACTTGTATGTCATGGCCACTTTGCCAATCACTTTTGCCTGTTTCTTGATCGTCTCAGCTGCTGCTTTTTCAGAAGAACCCATTTCACCCTCCGGAGGTGTCAACATAGTTACTCGAACCAAAGGCAATTATCGCCGATTCTCTCATACAGATACAAGGCTGCAACTGCACAATAGCGAGCAACAACCTCAACGGCACAAAGAAATTCATCTACCCCTTTAAATGAGGTCCAACTTTACTGGCGTCAACCATCATATGAGTGCTTCTCATCAAGGCCATTGGCTGACCTTCACGATTGCGCACTTCAGTATCAACAACTGTCATTCGCCCCCGGCGCACAACTTTCGATTCTGCCTGGATTGGTCCAATCGGATCATTCGTAAGTAAATTGACACTTAACTGTACTGAATAGGGAAATTTCTTGTTAGTCGTGGCGTGTTCGCCTTTCTCAATCGAGCCACCGTAGGCCGCAGCTGAAGCCGCTTCATCAGCCAAGACAACGATGGCGCCGGCATGAAAGACCTGGGTAGGCTGCATCACTTCTTCAGAAAGAGGCATTTCGGCTAGAGCATAACCGTCTCGTACTTCAATCATTCTGCCACCAAGCGCGGTGAGAGTGTTCCATTGATATTTCTTTGTCACTATAGTCCCTTGCTCTAAATTAGAGCTGCTTGAGCTTGTCATCTAGCTGACGCAGATGCGCATGGTAGACCTGATAATCAATTTTCTCACTGGGCTTACGACTAACGACAGCGCGATCAAAGATTGCACGAGCCTTCTTGTAATAGTTTTGGGCATCGCCACGCTTACCCTGTGTACGATAAAGATCGCCAATGGTTTCGAAAGTCTTGGCCAATGAAATACTGCTTTCGCCATTGCTTTCCTTCAAACTCACGACTTGATTCAGTTCTGACTCGGCTTGAGGATACTGCGCTGTGGCAATGTGGCACAAGGCCAGACGCTCAAGATTGCTAGCATAGGCTTTAGGATTGGCAGCTTGAGAAAGCGATGGATTGCTTGCTAGTTTATTCAGCAGCTGCTCAGCCTCAGAGTAACGTTTACCTGCCAATAACAAGTCAACTAAATGCTGAATAGAAAGATCTGCGTCGCTATCATTCAAGCTGTTTGTGGCTTCGCGATGATCAACAATTTTTCGCAGAACCGCTTCAGCTCTCTCTGGGTCGCCCCAAGTGTCAAAGCCCTCTGCCAGGGAAATCATATCGCGAGTGAAACGCCCATTGGTTTCTGGTGGATTACCGTGAATACGTGCAGCTGAGTCGACAATCTGCTCGGCTTCCCAGTAGTGGCCTTGATCAATTTGTTTTTCGGCAGCACCAAGGTACTTATTGAAAATGGAGACCTTGCTATCACTGGGACTAATATCAACTTGTGAGACAGAGGCAGCTAATTCATCAACCTTGATGGTGCCAACAACAAGTGAAGTAATATCCCGTGCATTGACAATGATTTCACTGTAGCTAGCAGTACCGCCCTGATCGTAGAATTTCACAGCAATGGTATTAAATTGACCGGCGGCATAATTTACCAAAGCCCGTGCAGCGAAAATAGCGGCCTTACGGCGGGCGGCACCATCAGCAGCAAAGTGAAAAACCTCCACCACAGCCTGCCGACCTATCAGGTTTACGGTTGCGCCACTACTCGGAGGAAAGACTTTTGCCTTGTGCAATGCTGCCGTTAGTCCAGAGTTCGTCTCTGCTTTGACTGACGGCTCAAAGACCACCCCCATAGCCACAGCTGAGAGCGATGCCAATACAACCAAAATTTTTGCGCGAATAAATGCTCTACTATTCATTCTCAGCTTCACCGCCTACTTGACTGGCCGCAAGAGTCAAACTTTGCAGTAGCACTTCTTTCAAGGTGCGCTGCGTGCTACGGGCGTTTTCTACAACGTCATCATATTCTGGATGAAAGTTGACGATTCTGCCGTTCAAATCTCTACCGATTTTGATTCTGACTGGTGGTCCCTCACCTAGAGAGATCTCTTGGAAATTGCGCTCAAGTGCAATTCTTTCACAGAAATAGCAGCGTACACCGAGACTGGTGGTTTCGCTCAAAATCAACTCTTGTAGACGCAAGCTGTCTTCTTGCTTGGCCACCACAGATAGTTTGTGTCCTGGCCGTCCTTTTTTCATCGTCTGCGGCACTATGGCCACATCTAAAGCCCCTTCCTCAATCAACCGCTCCAGCGCGTGAGCCAAAACCTGCGGAGAGCAATCATCTAAATTTGTTTCCAGCACAGCAATCACTTCTGAGCGGTAAACAGCACCGGTGGAAGCATTTGTTGTGCTTGAAGAAGGTTGAACCGATTGAACAGCCTGACCCACTATCAAGCGCACCACATTAGGATGCTTGTCGGGATTAATTGTGCCAGCACCATAACCGACACTCTCAATGCGAGCAAATGCGGGGTGCTGTCCCCACCCTTGAGAAATAGTCGTGAGGATAGCTGCTCCAGTAGGCGTTAAGCACTCATATTTAACATCGAAGGCGCGCGTTGGAGCATCGGCTTCCTTCAATAAATTTAGAACAGCCGGTCCAGGAACGGGAAATACTCCGTGCATTGTCTTCACCGTTCCGCCTCCCAACGGCAGGGCTGAAACATAGGCAGCCTCGATGCCTAGTTGATGATAGACAATGGCAAAACCGACAATATCAACTATGGCATCGATAGCACCAACTTCATGAAAGTGAATTTGGTCGACAGCGACTCCATGTACTTGCGATTCGGCCAACCCCAATCGACTAAATATCTTAGAGGCAAGCTCCTTAACTTCAGACGATAAACTTGACTTAGCGATTAGCGCCAATATTTCTTGCAACGAGCGTTGCTGGTCACTAGTTCCTTGGTCACGGTGCCCTTCTTCGTCATGAGAATGGTCATGACTATGTCCGTGCTCATGATCATGTCCGTGCTCAAGACTATGTCCGTGGTTATGACTATGTCCTTCGCCGTGACTGTTTCCAGCTCGACTTGGATGATCGCCCGGAGCACCCCTATGAATTGATTCAGACCCCGAGCCTGAAGCGCTAGGAGAATGAACATGGTTGAGAAGCTGCACATCGAATTTTGTTGCGCGAAGACTACAGCGATTGACTGCATTCTGCACCAATCTGTAGCTACCAACCGGCAAATGCAGGCCGGCCAGCTGTTCTTCAAGAGTAGTTAGCGATGCGCCAGCATCGAGGCAGGCCGCCACCAACATGTCTCCAGCGGCACCAAAAGAGCAATCGAAATAAGCGATTTTCATAGGTGCAATGCACCAACATTGAGGTTCTCGCGCACCGTCAAATTGTGCTCCACTTTATTTTCAAACTTCGGATACTTATTGTTGATGACACTCAACTGCTTATGGCCAGGCGTTATGACGAGGGTAAAAACACCATCTTTTCCGGTGATTGTAGTACCACCGCCATGAATTTTCTCAGACCTTTCTAAACTAGAATAATCAATTTGGCCGCCATGTTTATTTAATTCAACCGGCCTCACTTTTACTAAGATTCCCTTCAAACCTTTGCCGTCATGGGTGACCCGACCAGAAATAAGATGACCCATATGCATGTCGACAATTAGCTTGCGGTTCTCATCACCCGGCACGTCATCAATCAAAGCAGAGGCATAACTGGTTTTGACCGGCGGTAAAATTTCAAGAGTGAGAGCGCTGCAGGCCGGATGCTCGAACGAGAATCCGCCATCAGCCTTACTTTTTGCCGCTAATGACAGCTCTCCCTTTTGCTCCCAAAGGTAGACGGGAATATTCGGAACACCGTCACCTTTGAGGTTGACGAGCCTTCCTGAAGTACGCACCACAGCTTGTGTTTGCCTTTCGGCCAGAGCCGACCCAGGGCCACAAAGGCTCATGCAGGAAGCTCCAAGGAGACCAACCATTAAGCTACGGAAAGGCAGGTTTGCAGTAAAAAATTTCAATTTCATTCCAGTTGAAAGCAAATTCTAAAGCGTTAATCATCAAGGTAACAGACGGCGTCAGAAAGTATCAGATAGATTATCTGGAACGTAATATAAGTGCCTTAAATAACATAGTATTGCTGTCATCTTGTAAACTCTAGTTTGTAGCTCATTGATTTGTAGACAAACGATGTAATGGCATGTCAGTTAAGATTGGCCCCTTCACCTTGAATAGTCGCGTCTATGTACCGCCCATGGCTGGCGTTACCGACGTAGTCTTTCGCGATATCGTCAGACGAATCGATCCCGAATGCATGATGTCGACTGAAATGGTCAGCTCCAGAGCGCTTTTAGCCAAGCCAGAATCGCGCATTATGGATTTGCTAGAAAACGAACATCCTATCGGAATTCAAATTTTCGGCCACGAACCAGACGTGATGGCCTTTGCCGCACAGCTCGCCGAAAAGCGTGGGGCAGACTTTGTCGATATCAATATGGGCTGCCCTGTTCCCAAAATAACAAAAGGCAAAGACGGCTGCGCCTTGATGCGAGAGCCAGAACTGGCAAGAGAGATTATCAGTACTGTCAAAAGTGCTATCAAAATTCCCGTAACCGTCAAATTTAGATTGGGCTGGGATGACAGCACAAGAAACGCTGTGGAATTTGGGCGTATGGTGGAAGAATCAGGCGCTTCAATGGTCACAGTGCACGGCCGCACCCGCGCTCAGCTATATTCAGGCCAGGCAGACTGGAACTTTATCGCGAAAG
>CALRJJ020000153.1:0-9153 GCA_943367505.1 Flavobacterium psychrophilum
GAAAGAGTTCAGAGACACCACCAAACTGCACAGACTAGCCTCAGATATAGCGGAACTAAGCCCCACTTTAATGGAGCACTTTGTTCGCTCGACAATAGAATCGTTGGAGCACGGTAAAGACAGTAAGGTCGCAGCCATAACTGAAAAAGTCTTCGATCAAGTAGTGCTGACAGCGCGCATCTCTCTGGACCAGGCCAATGAATTTGCCGCCCGTATTCTGGAAGCTTTTCTCACACCAGCAAAAGTTCGCTCATCGCTAATTACCTTACTTAGCCCTCAGAATATTAGTTCGCTAGACGAATCTATCAATGCTCATGCCAGCACTCCTTATAAGATTCTGGCCAAAATCATTGGTGTTAAAAGAGTTTGCTATGAGTGTCGCAACTATTTAGAGAAAGAGCCAGAAGAGTCCGAAAAGCTAATTGCTGACTTAACCAAGCGTTTTGGTATTCGGGATCAACTGGCTATTCAAATTGCCAACTTCGATCTTAGTTCGATGCCTCTGCAGAGCATCGCCAAATTTAAGGCCAATATGGTCTCATTTGTTGAATCTTTCTTGGTTGAGCATAAAGCCGACATCTTGCTTTCGGTGAGAAAGGTCGAAGGCGAGGCCATGAGTGCGGTGCGTCAATCAATCGTCCGCTTCAACCCAGAGTCTATTCCTGAAGTCTGGCTGGAGAGAGCTAAGAACGATCTTTCACAATTCACCCATTCGTATCTCAAACGAGAGCTTGGCGAACTGCTAGAGAAGGCCATCCCGGCACTGGGTATGTATAACCTGATTGCTACCAAAATAGATTTATTTACCGCTCAGCAACTAGAAGCTCTCGTCAAGAGAATTTGCAGCCAAGAATTGAAAGTCCTAGAATTGTTCGGTGGCCTAATTGGTTTGATGCTCGGGTTCGTACAAATCGTTGTCAACGCCATCGCCCCTTAAATCGCAGGTAAGCTTTTAAGCAGATGCCGCACTATGCAAGATCTCCAGCACCAAGCCTGCGAACACTGCCGCATACCGGTAAGCCACCGCTCTATCGCATTCAAATTCCAAATGATTTTAGAGATCTGCTGGTGGGCGCCACTCTTGGCGGTCGCTACTGGGTGCTAAGTGTAATCGGCCGCGGTGGCATGAGTGTAGTCTACAAGGCCAAAGTAAAAGACACCGGAAAGATAGTGGCAGTCAAAACTTTGCGCACAGCAGGCATGACTGACGACATGGTGGTCAAACGCTTTCAGCGAGAAGCGGAGCTACTCAGCAGGCTAAATCACCCCCGCATTGTCAATCTTCATGCCTATGGCTCGAGCGCCAAAGGGCAACCATATTTTGTTATGGACTATCTCGTAGGAGAAAACCTGACAGATTTGCTTGCTCGCGAAAATCATCTTGAGCCTGAACGATTTCAAGACGTATTTGTGCAAGTTTGCGCGGCAATTGAACACGCTCATAGACAAGGTGCAATTCACCGGGACATCAAACCAGGCAACATCATGTTAACCAGGCAAGGCACCACCAAAGACTATGTCAAAGTCGTGGATTTTGGCATCGCAAAAATGGCCGAAGAAGCGCAGCGCCTAACGCGAATGGGTGAGGTATGGGGCTCGCCAATCTATATGAGCCCAGAGCAATGCATGGGTGCACCGGTCGATGCCAGATCTGATATTTATTCCTTAGGAATAGTCATGTATGAAAGCCTGACAGGCAAGGTGCCCTTTCTTGGCAGAAACTATGCTGACACCATGACTAAACAGATTTCAGACGATCCCGCGCCCTTTGCCCAGATTCGGCCAGATCTAAAAATTCCCGCCAGTCTCGAAAAAATTGTCATGGCCGCCATGGCAAAACAACCGGAGAATCGCTATCAGTCACTGGGGCTCATGCGCAAAGATCTAGAGGCCGCGCTCAGTGCCAAGGCAACAACCGAACTGCCACTGCCGGCCGCAGTCAAAAACAACAAAGCAAAAGTCTCGGCAACCGGCATGAAGAGGCCTAATGAGAATGTAGCTACTTCCGACAAACTCCGCTCGCAATCGCAAAAAATCGAAGCAAAAGCAGAAACAAAAAAGACAGCCGAGCGCAAAATACCGTCAAAAAAAGACCTGGTAGAAGCGACAAAACAAAAGCGCAAGCGCAGTACCACTCTACATGGAATCCCCGAAAAACGCAGCCTCAGTCGCGGTAAGCAACTACTCATAGTGGCAATGACTTCGCTGTTATTTTCGCTAGCATTAATTGCCATCATTAGTAATGCTGAAGCAATCAGTCAATTTTTGGCGTTTACAGTCAAAGCCTTGGTCGGCGGTCCAGAAGACAATCAGTCTCCGTTTTCAGAACCAACCAATGAAAGCCATGAACAGACATCTGGAGAACAGAATGCGCCGCCCAGTTCGACGCCAGAACAACAGGGAGCAACAAACTAAGATTCTTAAGTGAGGTCCTTGTCGTATTCGTCTTTCAATTTGGCGAGACCTGACTTGTACTCGCTTATCATCTCGGCCAACTTGATCATATGCTCAGCGCCCTTAAGATCGCGTCTAGCAAAGGCATCTGACCCTTTGGTCGAGATCAATTCAAGTTCTTTATCAAAGGCAGTTATGACCCTGTCGATTTCGCTCTTCAAAGAGTGCTCATTCGCTGCTACCACAGATGGTGCCGTACTACCAAGCGAGGCTGAGATCGGAGCGAAGTCAGGCATTGGCGCTGGTGAATCTAATACATGAGAAGAATAGGCTTCAGACGGCGACGATTCAAGAGTATCAGGTCCGCGCCACGAGCTAGCGGATGAAGACGCAGATAAGGAAGGATCACCAGACTGACTTAGTTCGGCAGCAGACTGAGTCAGCTCTTGTTCTAGCTCAGCAATCGACTCAACTGTCTCTTCTTCAATTGCAGATAGACTAGCAAGCTCATAGCCAAACTGACCCATATTTTCATCAGCGGCTTCAGCATTAGCGGAAACAGAATCTTCGCTAAGCTCCTCTGAGTCGTCAAAAGAGCTGTCTTCATCGACTAAAGACTGCTCCTGCAATTCTTCGCTGTTGAAGTCAGTAGATTCTTCACCGCTAGGCTCTTCTTCATTTAGCTCTTCTTCATTTAGCTCTTCTTCATCGAGATCTTCCTCGGACAATTCTTCTTCAACAGCTTCAGCATCGTCTTCTTCTTGCCCGGCAAACTCGGGTGCAGAATCTAATTCAGATTCTGCGGAGGAAATCTCCAAATCAGTTTCTGACTCGAAATCTTCATCAGCATCATCGAAACTATCTTGAGCGGAATCTTCGTTGCGATCATCGATATTCTCTTCTAGCCTCTCTTCATCAACAAGGCTCTTAACTTCTAAAGCCTGGTTCTGCTCCTCTTCCGATTGCTCTTCTTCTGACTGCTCAACTTCTGTCTCTAACTCAAGGTCTGGCTCAGACTCTATCTTCGCTTCTAGTTCTTCTTCTAGTTCTTCTTGTTCAGGGGCTTCCGCAGCATCTTGCTCAGCTTCTTGCTCAGCATCTTGCTCAGCTTCTTGCTCAGCTTCTAGCTCTGGCTCTGGCTCTGGCTCAACCTTCGCCTCTAGTTCTGCTTCTGGCACAGCTTCTAGTTCTGGCTCTGCCTCAGTCTTCGCCTCTACTTCTGCTTCCAGCTCAGCTTCTGGCTCAGCTTCTAGTTCTGGCTCTGGCTCAATCTTCGCCTCTAGTTCTGGCTCTAGTTCTGCTTCTGGCTCTAGTTCTGCTTCTGGCACAGCTTCCAGTTCTGGCTCTGCCTCAGTCTTCGCCTCTACCTCTGCTTCCAGCTCAGCTTCTTGTTCTGGCTCTTGCTCAGCTTCTTGTTCTGGCTCGGCCGCAATCTTCGCCTCTGGCACAACTTCTAGCTCAGCTTCAGATTCCCCGCCATGTTCTTTCGCAGACTCTGACTCTGACTCAATCTTCACCTCTAGTTCAGCTTCTGGCTCTGGTTGAGACTTAGCTTCTGGCTCTTCGACAAGGGCAGCAATTTCAACGGCGGGCGGCGCCCCTAAGTTCTGATTGGGACTGTATGCTGGTTGTAAAATCGGTGCAGGCAATACTTGATTGGCTATTTCAGAAGCGAAGCGATCAGCACTGAACTGCCCAACTGAGGCTATCTCAACAGTCTTTGTCTCCTCAGTTTCTACGTCCGTAACTGGCGGCTGCGGTTCAAAGAAAGTGGTTTGAGCCTGTTCTTCCTTACTCGGCAGTGGCGCAGGCGGAGGAGCAAGCATGCCGCTCTGAGTGCTACTAGCGGTGGGATTAAAATCAGCTTTATTACCTCCAGGCATAGCTGCCGGAGCAGTAGCCCAGGGCGAAGCACCGCTGGTAGTGCCAGAGCTAGCGGCAGAAGGAGCAAGTGGAGTATAAAACGGATTAGCCTCGCTATCTTCCTCTGCTAGAGGAGCAGAAGGAGCCGGTGGCGGAGAGATCGGTAATGCTTGAGGTATTGGCTGAGGTAGTGCTTGATGAATTGGCGGTTGAGGCGCAGGCGGCAATTTAGGTTGCTCCGGTGCTGGGGTGGCAAACTTCGAAGCTGATACTGCGGAGAACGGGCGAGCAAAAGGACTAGAAGAGCTAGACGAATTGGCAGCGCCGGAAGTACCAGAAGTACCAGAAGTTCCAAAAGTTCCAGAACTGCCCGAATTGCCAGAAGTACTGAAATTGCTAGAAGTACTCGCATTACTAGATGGAAGGGATGTATTCGATGCAGAAGAAGTGGATGAAGTAGAAGAAGTCGACGACGAAGTAGTTGCCTTCGTCGTGCCGAAACTAGGCCTAAATGAACCAGAAGTAGGGGTGACCGAAGGCGGAGCCGGAGCTTGTTGACTAGGATTGGGCGGTAAATTCGGGCGCTCAGTTGGATTCACTCCAGGCGCGGCACTAGAGGGGAAGCCCAAGCTAGCAGGCATATCGGCAAAAAGATTACTGGGGAAATTCACTGGTGGACGCGCACCACTGTCGCCTTGACCCGGTTGCGGAAACTGCTTTGGTGAGTCTTTTTCTACAGGTACGAAATTCCAATCGTCACCTGTCGCAGGCGCATTGATATTGCTAGGGGCGGGACGCTGTCCTGACAAAGACTGCGAATTTACTCCGGCAAAAGAATCAGAGTTAAAAGTGGGAGTTCCAGGCAAGGCCGGAAACGGCGGTTTGCCTCCGGTAGGAGCACCGGCCGGCGGCAACCCTGATTTATTTACGTCCACGCCACGCCAGCCGTCATCTCGACTTGGCCCCGGGCCTCGACCTGGAGGAGCGGCAAATGGTGGTGTCGTTGGCGCATTTAAGTTAGGCGGATTTGTAATTGGAGAATTTGGAGAGGGAGTATCAGTTGGAGCATTCTGAAACTGACGCATATGCTGAAGCGGCTGAGGACCAGCGGCACCTCGAACAGAGCGAATTACTGGCTTCCAATCGTCACTATTGCTCTGGGCACTGCCACCCTGTTGATTTCCCATCTGATTAAAGGACTGACCAGGAGGGGCATTAGAACCCTGGCTCGGCGGAAACTGCCGGAAGCTGTTGAAAGAATTGTTGTTAGCTGGTGTATTCCCTGGAGCACCAAAGCCTCCAGGAACAGGAAATTGATTAGCCGGATTGGCGGGATTGGCACCTACATTAGAAGAAGAATCGCTAGAAAAATGTTGTCTGTAGCGCTCGGAATAATCAATATCGCCACCAAGGGCGCTCACTGTAGGCTCATGAAAGCTACTCGCAGGACTTGCTGTTTCAACTGGTAGTGGGCCAGTAGTGAGCTGACTTGAAATACTTGGACTATTAGGATTGAAGAGATCAATGGGCCTAGTCGGGGGAACATCCTCTTGGGCAACCTGTACCAAACTATCCAGTACGGCTCTTGCTGCCTGCTGAATATCCTCGCTCTTCAGTTGCTTCTGGCCAGCGCTCCAATAGACCATGGCACCATCAAAAAATGGCATCATTTCAAGCATGGGCATAAAGTTTGCCGGAGCGGAACTAAAGGTAAGAAGCTTGTCTGCTGGAATAATGTGAGCAGTTATTGACTCAAAACTTCCCCGCACCACCAGAGTCCAATATCTTGTCGATATACGACCACTGAAGACCGATATGTACTGGGAGCCTGAGTGCCAATTGCCAACATTCTCGCGATTGATACTGGGACGAATCCAAGTCAGCTCCAAGTCAGACGCTGAGGCAACTTGATTAAAATCGTAGGCAAGATTTTGAAACTGATCGAACATGCGATCAACGATACCGATCATTGACTCATGTTGGGCGTTGGTGCGAGCTTTCTCAGCGGCTTCCATGGCAATACGATTGGCTGGAGAGGGAATCGCCATGTTTTGGGGAGTTGGCTTGTTAGCCCCCATCAACCGTGCCTTCCAAACACCAGACAACTGATCATCTAAACTAGCTGACTGCTCTGGAATCTTCAAAAACTCCGGCGCTGAAGCTCTAGCCTGCTCTTCTCGGGCCACTTGCTCAGCAGAAGCCTGTTCGGCGGCGCGGAAGATTTCAGCCTCCAGAAGCTCTTCTGGGGTCATGCGAGGTTTAGCAGCAGGCAGATCACCTGTTTCTTGCAGAGCCCTGGCAGCCTCTGCGGTCATTGCTTTGAGCTTTGTCCTCGTGGCGCGGGGTTTTGTACGGGGTTTTTCATCATCGCCGTCGTTAGACTTTGACGACCCCTTGCCACCCTTGCCCTTGGAATTTGGCCACATTTACTACAAGCCTCCACGGCGCCACATAAAGAACGCTCTACATTCATCTACCCCCGCTCAAAAGAGCCGAAACAGAACACACAGGCTGTTATAAGAGAAATTTGTAAATTAATGAGTCCAACTCTGAGCAAATTTCCAAATTGTTTCTTAGAACTGGGGGAAAGCGAAGTCCAATCGAGCTAAGATATGTTTGAAGTCAATATAAAGAAAGAGATGTTTAGCGAGACCAACCGCAACGGTTCTCACCTACATGACAATATCGTCGTACGTGGGGCCAGGCAACACAACCTTAAAAACATAGACGTGAAGATTCCGCGGGGCAAACTGGTGGTAATCACCGGTGTGAGCGGCTCAGGGAAGTCTTCGCTGGCATTTGATACTATTTTTGCTGAAGGGCAAAGACGTTATGTCGAATCCTTGTCAGCCTATGCCAGACAGTTTCTTGGCCAGTTAGACAAGCCTGATGTCGATGGTATCGATGGCCTCTCTCCGGCAATTTCAATTGACCAGAAATCAACCAGTCATAATCCGCGATCTACAGTTGGAACCGTTACCGAAATTTACGATTACCTGCGCTTGCTTTTCGCACGCACGGGTACACCTCACTGCCCCCAATGTGATCGACTGATTAATCCGCAGACGATTGATCAAATTGTTGATCAAGTCTTAGAGATGGCTGACGGCACAAGAATTCAGATTCTAGCGCCTCTTGTTTCAGGCAAAAAAGGCGAATACCAATCACTGTTTACCGAGCTGAGAAAAGAAGGTTTTGTCAGAGTCAGAGTAGACGGCGAAGTGCTCGAACTAGAAGACGAAATTAAACTAGATAAAAACAAAAAACACTCCATCGACTTGGTTGTCGACCGCCTCGTCATCAAAAAGGGCATTCAATCAAGGTTGGCAGATAGCCTTTCCCTAGCTCTCAAATGGGGTAAGTCAAACGTCTTAGTTGATACTGTTAGCGGTGCCAAAGCCGACTCTAAAGCAGATACAAAATCGAGCAGCAAAGGCGAAGCTAATTCTGAAAATAGCAGCGCCAAAGAGATGTTATTTTCCGAGAATTTCGCCTGCGGCGCCTGTGGTATTAGTTTTGCTGAAATTTCACCACGTATTTTTTCTTTCAATAGTCCCTACGGTGCCTGTGATTCCTGTCACGGTCTAGGTTGTAGCTTTGAAGTTGACCCTGCTCTAGTTGTGCCTGATGCGAAGAAGAGCTTAAAAGAAGGGGCAATATATCCCTGGTCAAAAACCAACAATCCATATTACGACCAGCTTCTAGCTTCGGTAGCTAAGCACTATAAATTTTCGGTTGATACGCCCTTCGACAAGCTGACAAAAGCCCAGCAAGGCATTGTGTTGTACGGCTCTGGAGTTGATCGCATCAAACTGGGCCATGATTCTTTTGATGGTCGCGAATTTTGGGAATACAAAAAACCTTTTGAAGGTGTAATCAACAATCTCAAACGCCGTCATGAAGAATCAAACTCTGATAGAGTGCGCGGTGACATTGAAAACTACATGACGCAAATGACTTGCGCAGCCTGCAATGGTGCTCGTTTGAAGCCCGAGAGCCTATCTGTGAAAGTGGGATCTCTTTCAATTGCTACCATCAGCAATCTCTCTGTAGAAAAGGCAATGGCTTTCTTTGCCAATCTGCCAGAAAAATTGTCGGCACGACATAAAACCATTGCTCATCAGGTTTTGATCGAAATCAATGCCCGCCTTACCTTCCTCAATGACGTCGGTCTTTCCTACCTTACCCTGGACAGACAAGCTGGGACTCTTTCTGGTGGAGAAGCCCAGCGTATCCGTTTGGCTACACAAATAGGCTCAGGCTTATCAGGAGTGCTCTACGTCTTAGACGAACCATCAATCGGTTTGCACCAGCGCGACAATTCGCGCCTAATTGAAACATTGAAACGTCTGCGCGACCTGGGCAATACACTATTAGTCGTAGAACATGATGAAGACACGATCAGAGAAGCCGATTGGCTGATTGATATCGGTCCTGGTGCTGGTGTTCACGGCGGAGAGCTCGTGGCCGAAGGACAATTAGCCCAAATCGTCAATTCACTAAGATCGTCTACTGGCGCCTATCTCAGCGGTCGAAAGAAAATTCATGTACCGAAAAAACGGCGAGCCGGCAATGGCTTAAGCCTGACTATTGAAGGGGCAACACTAAACAACCTGCAAGATATCACCGTAGATATTCCACTAGGTAAGCTTGTTGCGGTAACAGGAGTAAGCGGTTCGGGCAAATCGACCCTGGTGAATGACCTGCTTTATCAACACTTGCGCCATTACTTTGGTCGTACTGTTCCAGCCCCCAAAGGCGTTAGAGCTGTAAAAGGCGTTGAAGCCCTAGACAAAGTAATCGATATAGATCAGTCTCCTATCGGGCGCACGCCTCGCTCTAACCCAGCCACCTACACTGGTTTGTTTGACATAGTGCGCGAAGTATTTTCTATGA
>CALRJJ020000154.1:0-9119 GCA_943367505.1 Flavobacterium psychrophilum
TTTGATAGACGCAGAACTGGGTGGTTCAATTCAGATCTGGGCAGATCCGGGCAGATTCGTTCACATCTGTGCAGATCAATTGGGACTAGTTCAGCTCAGGGTGCTCGCTCAGAACCCGCAATAGCTCAGCCACCGACCATGCTTGCGAAACGCAACCACGGGGTGTATGGGGGGCATTGCCGTCGAAGATTTCGTTGATTGAGCCGATGCAGCCTTCATTGCCGATGTGAGCAATGATTGGCTGTAGGTGACTGCGAATGAAGGCCATGCTCTGGCTATCGCCAGCGTGAGCATAGACTCTGGCATTGACCCAGGGGCCAAGCAACCACGGCCAGACCGTACCCTGGTGATAGGTGATGTCGCGGTGATACTGGTCAGCTTGCGCCAGGCCAGTGCCGTAGACTCCCTGATATTCAGGATGATCCGGAGCAAGTGTGCGCAGACCCATGGGGGTGAGCAGCTTGCTTTCCACCACAGACAGCATTCTCGCCGCTCTCTCTTGCGAGAGTATCGGATAGGTGAGGCTGGCCGCGATGAGCTGGTTGGGGCGGATGGCCAGGTCAAGACTGCCGTCTTGACGAATGACGTCTACCAGATAACCGGCTTGCTCGAGCCAGAACTTTTCAAACCCGGCCCGGCACTGAGCAGCCAGCGCCGAATAGTCGTCGCTGCTCAGCGGCAGGCTTGCGGCACCGAGTTTTTCTGCCACCTCGTCGCGCAAGAACTTCAAGGTGAGCAAGAAGTTGTACCAGAGGGCATTGATTTCAACAGCCTTGCCTGAACGCGGAGTGACAACGTAGTTGCCAACTTTTGCGTCCATCCAGGTTAGCTGTACGCTAGCGTCACCGCCAGTGATCAAGCCATCGCTGTCGAGTCGCAGGCCGTGTCTGGTGCCTTTCTTGTGCCAGTCCACGACTTCTTGCAATAGCGGCAGCTGAGCCTTGACGAAGTCAATGTCGCCAGTGGCCTTGTAGTAGCCGTGCAAAGCCCAGGCCCACCACAAAGTGGCATCCGAGGTGTTGTACTCCGGCGCCTGGCCACCGTCAGGGAAGTAGTTGGGGAGCATCCCTTCGCTCAGGTAGCGGCCGAAGGTCGAGAGAATGCTGCGGCCTTCGTCGGTGCGACCAGTGGCGAGGCAGAGCCCAAACAAGCTGATCATCGAATCGCGACCCCAGTCCGAAAACCAGTGGTAGCCAGCGATGATGGTGCTGCCGGCCGTTGACTGCCGCTGGGCAATGAACTGATCGGCTGCCAGCATGAGCTTCTTCAGCGGGGCTGAATTGGCCTTGGGCAGAAGTGCTCGCTTCTCGGCAGCGCTTTGGCGCACCAGGGTTTCGATCCGCTTTTCTTGGTTGTTGTTAGCCGCTTCAAAACCGGCTGTGAGGGTGATAGATTCACCGGCGGCCAGGGTTGCTTTGACTTTGCCAGAGCGGAAGCAATCTTCTCGATCGCCGAGGCCTCGCTCAAATTCTCTGGGCCATTTGTAGTTCCAGTACCACTCAGGTTGAGCTGAGTAGGCGCCGTGGTCCAGTTCGAGCCAGAGCGGTTGCGCGCCAGTGAAAGCTTCGATTTTCACCTGCTTGTCGCTGACCATGTTCTGCGAAAACTGCCAGTTGTTTGAGCCCCTGGTTTCGCTGTGAAAGTCGCGATAGCCAAGCAGCACTGAAAGTTCCAGGCTGGCGGTTTTTTCGTTGTCGTCGGGCAGCCAGGTGTAGCCGATGTGTACACGCTGTTGGCCATGTAGCATCACGATTTGTTTGATCAGGCGACCGCCAGGCACTCGATACGACCAGGTGGGAACAGGCAAGGCGCTGAAAGCCTCAAGGTAGTGATAGCCCTGGGGATGAACATGGCCGGATTGCCAGTAGTTGGTGGCCAGTTCGCAGGGGCTTTCTTGGCCTTCTACGGTGATGGTTTCGTCCAGGCGAGAGAAGAGCATGGTGCGCTTCACGGGCGGAGCCAGAGAGGCGACGAGGAGGCCGTGGTAGCGTCTTGTGTTGGCGCCCGAGAGAGATGAGCCGGCGTAGGTGCCCAGGCCGTTGGTGATCAGCCATTCTCTGCTGTCATCTTTGCCTAGGTCGTTGAGAATGCCTGCATTGCTGAAATTGCTGGCCTCGATAGGCAGCACTGGATTGCTTTGATTTTCATTGGCTTGATTTCTCAGCCATTGGGTGAGGTCAAATGTCATGGTGTCTCCCATTACAAGTTAGTCTGACAAATTCTGCGCACGTGCAGGTAATTTGTTTCAAGTTAGTGTTTTAGAAATCTTGAGAAGGGTTTAAAAGGTGTTTTTAAAGAAAGGGAAGGGTAAACCAACAGCTAACACAAGCAATCTGCCAAAACCAACTGTTTTAGGCCGATTGCATTGATATTGGTTTTGTTTAACAGCTTGAAAACCGCGTTGTCAGGCGATCTCGCTCGCGCAGCTGCGCTGCCCAATGGTTAGCGGGCTAGTGGTTAGTGGTTAGCGGTCCCGTGATTGTCACAGTAGAAAGTGTCAGATCAAGGGTTAACTGGTCTGACACTTTCAATTGGCTTAGCCGTGGATGATATCGAGTTATACCTCTGTCACTGGAGCTGCTTCCGGGCTGATTTTGTCTGCTGCGGGAGTTGACTCAGCAGCAGGGGGCGCGCTCATACCAGCAACCAGTTTGTCGTAGTCGGCAGCACTGAACTGTTGCCGAGGTGACAACTTAAGTGCTTCTTGCAAATCAGTAAGGGCTGTGACTTGTTCGAAGGTATTGTTCTCTGGGGCAAAGCGATTAGGGCTAAGCGCGGTCAGTGCAGCATCAATTTCTTGCCGGCTAAATGAGCCGTCTGGGCTCTTGCCGAGAGTCTCAAGGAGAGCGGCTCCAGTAGGAAACGCCTTGGTCATTTCTGCAGCCCTGGCTGCGTTGTCCACTGTAGCTGCTTCTGTGTTTGCAGGAGCTGCATCGGTACCGGCTTGCTTGCCGTCTGGAGAGGCAGGAGCTGCGTCGGTGCCAGCTTGCTTGCCGTCTGGTTTTGCTGCACGAGGATCAACATATTCTGGCAGAATCAAGCTTTGCTTGTAGTTGACCTTGTCTTTGTCAATTTCATTGAGCTTGGCAATTTGATTGACATAGTTGTAGATGTCTCGGGTGCTTGCGCCCGGAGGAAGGTTTTCTTTGGCTATGTGGCTGAGAGTTTGGTCCTGGCGAACTTTCACCTCTCCCTTGATGGCAACGCCTTCAGTCGCCCCATCCACCAGGGTTACGCCAGGCAAAGACTTGGCGGCAGCGCTACTGTCTGTCGCTGCGTTTGGCTGCAACTGAGCTCCGGGCTGCTGCACTTCTGTCAATGCTTTGAGAGAAGCATTATCGCCACCGTTTCTATCTCCGGTGAATAGTTCAGGGTTGCCTTGAGCTTCTAGAGTGCTAGCCATAACCAAATTCTCCTAAACATTGATAGTTATTGCTCAAGGCCAAATAGGGCTGTGCTTTTTTGGTAGTTATTGAGCGATTTGGGGTGCAGTTGGGTGTGTAATGAGAATAGGCAAATGGAGTGTCGGAGATGTGGCAGTTTTGCCTCCCAAAAATTAAAAGTGCCCTAGTCCGCGAGCATGGCGCCAATCAGCTTGACCCTAGAAAAGAATGTATTTGGACGCTGGTGTCTCGGCGATTGATGATATGTTTGTGATGGCTCCAATTTACAAGGTGACCAATCGCTATGATTGAGTTTCTGCCGCTATTCTGCCTCGCCTTGTGTGGGTTTCTATTGTTTCTTGTCTTTCGTTCTTTCATCACGTTCTGGAGCGATTGGTGGCTGTGGCTCCGTATCCAGAAGACCTATCCGCGCACTACTAAGGCCGACAAGCAGTGGCTCACTGGTGGAAACATGGATGTCAGCGTAGTAGAAGCTAAGTTTCTTAACCATTGCCAAATTCGAGCTTCATATTCATCCTCTGGTCTGCAATTTAGGCCAGTCTTAAACTGGCCGTCATTTACTTCCTCTGGTGATGCCTGGGAAGGATTCGTACTCTTGCCGATTGCTTTTCTGGCAGCAATGAGAAATTTGACTGTGTTTTTGATGTTTCGTCCTATCGAAGTGCCCTGGTCTGCGCTCAATCCGGTGGCAGAAGTGAAAGATCGGTTGGTCTTAGAATTTGGCGCAGAGCGATATAGGCTCGAATTATCTAGCCATGATTCAACAGGTATTCACCAGTATTTAAAGTCTTAAGGTTGTTGCTTTTTGCTTATTATGGTGCTTGCGGACTAGGCTTAGGGAGCTAACTTAGTGATAAAACCGCAGCAAATTGTGTTCGCGATCGACCTTGTAGCGCCAACCTTCCATCAAGTCTTGACCGAGAGCGCAGCCAGCGTGACCGCCAATTAGCACCGGAAATCCTTCCCGCATCATGGCGCCAATTCTTATAGTTACGTAGGCTCTTTGCATGGTGATATCGCCGCCTACTCCGGACATGCGAACGCTTTCACCGCTGGACTGTATGCCCATGCGTGCTGCGTCAGAGTTGCTGATGATGGTATTGGAAGCGCCAGTATCAATGAAAGCTCTGGCCGGCTGGCTGTTAATTGTGAAACTTATATAGTCGTCTTTGCCTTCTTTGGTCAGGGGGATGTCGTACATCGGGTTGATGTCGCTCTTTTTCACCGCTAGAGTCTTTTTTAGGTCAACGCGGCAGCCTTTGTCGTCAATCTCGTATTGATAGCCTCTAACAAAGTCTTGGCCAATCAAATTGTTACCAAAGTGAGTGGTGCTCTCTTGCATCGTGATATTGATGTGGCGAGTAAGAGTGCCCAGTTTCACTTCCGCTGGAATTGTCGATGTCGGCACTGCTACTCCGGCCCAACCGCTAGTTCCGCGACCAGCTTTCGCCCCATTGAGATCAAGACCAGCTTCTTTTAGTTGGTCGCGATAGAAAAAGGCGCTAGCACCAGTATCGAAAAGTGCTTTAACTGGATGACCATTGACCATAAGGTCAACTTCCATGTGTCCATGCGCCCCTTTCTTGAAGTAGAAGTGGGCAGTCTCTGGCAGTGTCGGTAACTCTTTAGCTAAGGCCGCTTTAGCTTCAACTTCCTCTGGATCATCGTCGTCGTCGTCTTTTGCTTTGGGGTCGGCCGATTGGTTTCCACCTTTCGCCGCGTCAGCGCTGCCACCCTTGTTTGCTGTGCTGCTCGCTTGGTTGGTCGCACCGGTTGCAGTTGCTGCCTGGGGCATAGTGAAGGAAGGGTCGATTCCTTTCAGCGCTGCTGCCGCTCTCTTGCCTGCCTCTGTTTGAGGAAAGTAAAGGGCGGTAGTCTTGTAGCGACTCTTTGCCATGGCCCAGTTTTTCAATTGATGAAAACAGAGGGCATCGTAATACCACAGCAAGGGATCGCCTTGAGTTTTTTTCAGTGCTTCTTCAAAGTAAGTTGAGGCTTTGGCGTAATCACCTTTTTTGTATGACTGTAGACCGAGGTCGTAGGGAGTGGAAGTGGGAGTATCTGCTGCGTGGGCGTGTCCTGCCGATGAGGCTAAAATAGCCAGTGCGCTTAAAATGCAGATTGGTTTCAACGTAGTTTTATCTCGCGAGAAGCTTGACGCAGCAAGAGTACAGATAGTTGCAAATACGCGGTCCTATAGGGGGTGCCGATAGGTCGTATCTATTCTAACTGTTTTGCAGCTTCATTGTCTCTGAGTAGCTTCGTTTGCAACTGCGAAGCTCCAAAATGGCCAGCCTAAAACGAGCATCTAATTGACAAGCTAATGTAGCTTGCGAGCTAAATGCTAGCAGTTCAGCTGTTCGCCTTTTGAGCCAACAGAATTTGCTCTATGCGGGCGCTACAGCTGGTACAGCTGTTTGCCCTCTATGTAACAGTAACAAAATTATGCCGTGCGTTTTTTCATCATTTTGTAGGCTTCATAGACAGCGCCTAGACCTACAAGTGCATAAACAACGCGTGTTGCAGTGCCATCACCTAGAACAGTGGTTACGAAGTTATAGTTGAAAGCGCCGACTAGGCCCCAGTTAATGCCGCCAATGAGCAGCAAAAGAAACAGAATAAACTCCAAATTTTTCATAGTATTTTCACCTGGCAATCACATCTTAAAAACCTGCAGACACTTTCTGCAAATTGATATGAGTGCTTACTCACCATTCTAGTACTTGGGACGGTAGGAAGTCAAGAGGAGAAGGCCTTGGAAGCTAGCCTGGGTGCTGGCTTTAGCACAGGCCTGGATTTTTGCTTCTTCTGGAATGCCTGCTGCTGGCCGTTCTTGGCATGTTCCGTCATTGGCTTAGTGGCTTTCCTTGAAACTCTGACAGGTAGTGCTTCAGGAACATATTCGTCTAATCTTGGTCGAGGCTATATTATGTAAGCACTAAATCAGCACTGACGTGAACCAGAAAAATGAGTAAGGGTAGCAAAAAACATTCCACGCAGCCAGCTCCCACTGTGGCTGTAACCAAAGTATCAACTGCGCGAAAAGATGGATTCGTGCTCGTGCGCGGTGCTCGTGAGCATAATTTGAAGGACATTGATGTTGATATTCCTCGTGATTCACTAGTGGTTTTCACTGGTGTTTCTGGATCCGGCAAGTCATCACTGGCCTTTGGCACACTCTATGCTGAGGCTCAGAGAAGATATTTAGAATCTGTTTCTCCATACGCCCGTCGGCTTTTTCACCAGATGAGTGTGCCTGAAGTAGACGAAATTGAAGGGCTGCCACCAGCGGTAGCACTACAGCAGCAGCGTGGCGCCCCCACAACTCGTTCGTCTGTCGGCAGCGTTACCACCCTTTCCAACCTGCTGCGCATGCTCTATTCACGAGCTGGAAACTATCCTGCTAACCAGCCTCATTTAGACGCCGAAGCTTTTTCTACCAACACTCCTTCTGGTGCCTGTCCTGACTGTCATGGACTAGGGCGTATCTATGAAGTGACAGAAAAGTCGATGGTGCCTGATGATAGTCTCACCATACGGCAGAAGTGTATAGCGGCCTGGCCGCCGGCTTGGCACGGTCAGAACTTGAAAGACATGCTTGTCACTTTAGGTTATGACATTGATAAGCCCTGGCGCGAAATGTCCAAGAAAGATCGCGACTGGATTCTCTTCACTGATGAACAGCCAGTTGTGCCAGTCTATGCTAATTTCGAAGCGCACGAAGTAAAAGCAGCAATGAAGCGCAAAGAGCCGCCAAGTTACAATGGCAATTTCTCTAGTGCAAAACGGCACGTGCTCTATAACTTTGCTAACACTCAAAGTGCTGCCATGAAAAAGCGCGTGTCAAAGTATATGGTCAGTGCCGAATGTCGCCTCTGCAAAGGCAAACGGCTGCGTCTTGAATCCCTTTCAGTTAAATTTGCTGGCCTTGATATTGCTGATATCACTAATTATCCAATCATCAAACTCTCTGAGATTTTGCGACCATACGCTAATGGATCGGCTCCAGCACTGGTTAAGTTAGAAAAGGAGCACCCAGAAAAAGCAATAGTAGCTCAGCGTATTGCTTTCGATTTAAATGCTCGCATTTCTGTTTTACTTGATCTTGGCCTTGGCTATTTAGCTCTCGACCGCGGCACACCTACCCTTTCGCCTGGTGAGTTGCAACGCCTAAGGTTGGCTACCCAGGTACGCTCTAACTTGTTTGGAGTGGTCTATGTACTAGACGAACCATCAGCGGGTCTGCATCCGGCCGATACAGAAGCCTTACTTTCTGCGTTGGAACAGCTAAAGAGTTCTGGTAATTCGCTTTTTGTTGTCGAGCACGATCTTGATGTGATTAAGCACGCTGACTGGATTGTCGATGTTGGCCCCGCTGCTGGTGAGCAGGGTGGATACGTGCTTTATAGTGGCCCTGCGGCTGGTTTGGCACAAGTGGAAGAGTCGCAGACCAGGCGTTATTTGTTTGCCGAAGAAAAGCCACCTCAACGTAAGCTGCGCAAACCTTCAGGCTGGCTCAAGCTTTCAGGTGTTACTCGAAACAATCTAAATAAGCTCGATGTCGCTTTTCCTCTTGGTGCGTTTACAACTATCACTGGTGTTTCGGGCTCGGGTAAATCTAGTCTCGTTAGTCAAGCTTTGGTAGAGCTTGTAGCCGAGGCTCTGGGGCAGCAAATTGTGGTTGCTGAAGAGGAAGGCGAGGAACTCGAAAAGACAGAGGTTATAAAAACCGGTGGGCAGATAGCTTCTGGGATGGAAGGCGTCAAGCGCCTTGTGGTGGTAGACCAGAAGGCTATTGGACGTACTCCGCGATCAAATCTGGCTACTTATACCGGCCTGTTTGATCATATTCGTAAGCTTTTTGCTAACACAAAAATGGCTCGTGCACGCCATTACGACGCTGGTCGCTTTTCGTTTAACGTCGCTAAAGGGCGCTGTGAAAATTGCGAGGGTGAAGGCTTTGTCATGGTTGAGTTGCTCTTCTTGCCCAGTGTTTATGCTCCTTGCCCCACTTGCCAGGGTGCTCGCTATAATGCCAAAACTCTTGATGTAAAATATCGCGATAAAAATATTGCTGAAGTTCTTGGTATGACTGTTGATCAAGCTTGGGAATTCTTTGAAGACGAACCAGCTGTGCGCCGTTCTTTTCATGTCTTGCGCGAAGTTGGTCTTGGTTATCTGCGGCTTGGTCAACCAGCCACCGAACTTTCTGGTGGAGAGGCTCAACGTATCAAGCTTGCTACTGAACTACAGCGCGTTCACCGTGGCGACACCCTCTATGTGCTTGATGAACCCACCACTGGCCTGCATCCTTCTGATGTTGAGAAGCTGATGACTCAGCTTGATGGTCTGGTGCAGTCAGGCAATACCGTTATTGTGGTTGAGCACGAGATGCGTGTGGTTGCTGGCAGCGATTGGGTGATTGATATTGGCCCGGGTGCTGGTGATCAGGGTGGCCAAATAGTTGGTGCTGGTAGTCCACAGCAATTGGCTGAAGTGAAAAGTAGTCGCACCGCACCTTATCTAAAGCGCTTTCTGGGCTGAGCCTTTAAAAATCGGCGTTAACGTCGCGTAAACAAATGGCGCCTATAGTTCAACCATCGATTGCTTGATCGAGTGGCTGCTTGCTCGCTTGCTTGCTCTCTTGCTCTCTTGTTGGATTCATTGGTCCGCTCGACTTTACTAATTTCTCAAATCTATTAGGAGCTGTGTATT
>CALRJJ020000155.1:0-9028 GCA_943367505.1 Flavobacterium psychrophilum
AAATATTTGAAGGGATATTGACCAAGTACTCTCACCGTTGCCAGCAGCTGAGGGCTAGCGCTGAGAAGTAAAAACAGTATTGTCGGTAGACCCAGGTAGCGACTAACTAGCCAATATTTTCCAGAAGTCAAAGCCCAGCTTCTTTCAAAAGCAGCAAAGGGGTGGTGCCCTTCCAGAGCGTAAGCCGGCAGAAAGAGGCAAGCTCTTACCATAACGAGCAGCCCAGGCAGGATGAAAAACATCATGCCTAGACCGCCTAGAGCCGATATCAACCACTCGCCAAGCACGTATAAGAGAACGGTCCAGAGGCCAATCATTGCCACTCGCCCAGGGTATTTCGGCGCTGCCAGGTAGGACACATAGAAGAGTTTTATAATTGGCAGTATTCCTGCTGAAATAAACGCTGCGGCAACTATACCAAATGAAAAACTTTGTCTGAGCCCGATGTCAGCGAAGAGGTGTGCCTGGCTCATGTTCGACCCAACCATACAGATTGCCACAAAGGGCCACTGGGTCTTTATGAATGGCCGCGAGTCTGGCCAAAGCTGTTTCAGGTCGCCAAGGAAATAACTGTTTGTTTTGGGGGCAAGAAACAGGCTTAATACCCAGTTGGCCGTTGCCAGGCAGACTGGGATAAGTTGAGCAAACATGGCGCCCCAGAGTCCGATATCCATGAAAATCTCCCTTGCCTCTTCTATTGTTCCACCGGTAGCACTATTTCATCTATAATTAGCCAACATTTCTCAAGAGGTCTTTCGGGGCAGTGTTTCAGCGGTTTAAGTTGTGGTTGATTGTTATGGCTTCCTCTGTTGCTTTGGCCGGGGCAGCCGGCGCTCAGGCGCCTAAAACAGCTGGATCTGTGAGTGCTTCTAGCGCTTCTGGCTCATCTCTCTCATCTATTTCTTCAATGACAGCAACGCCGGTGGCTGACAAATGGGCGGTAGTTGTTGGTGTCAGTGAGTTTGCCGACAAGGCTATCAATCTCAAGTATGCCGCCAAAGATGCTGCCGATTTTCGCACTTTTCTTGTTGATAAATGCCATTTCGCCCCTGACCATGTGCGGCTTTTGACCAATGAACAAGCCACTAAAGAAAATGTGCTTGACTTGTTAGGTGATTCATTCTTGCCCCGTGTGGCTTTGCCAGATGATCTTGTCGTTATTTATTTCAGTAGTCACGGCAGTGCATCAGATCTAGATTTGCGGGGTGTCAATTATTTAGTGGCGCACGATACTGCTGTTGATAGGCTCTATAGCACTGGTATTGACTTGCAAACATTGTCTAACATTGTCAAAACAAGGATTCACTGCAATCGCGCTTTGATTATTTTAGATGCTTGCCATTCTGGTGGTGCCAGTGATACCAGCGATAGCAAAGGCTTGGTGCGCACATCCAATGTTGATGCTGCTGCGATAGCTCAAGGCACGGGCCGGGCGGTTATTTGTTCCAGTAGCAAAACTCAGTCAAGTTGGGAATCCAAGAACTATGCCAATGGTGTTTTCACAAAGACTTTGATAGACGGATTTAAGGCTCAAGGTGAAAAGACAACTTTGAGCGATGCTTTTAAATATTTGAAAACCAATGTAGAAGCTCAGGTTGCAGCGGAGCGCGGTGTTCTGCAAACCCCGGTGTTAGAGGCCGGTAAGTGGAGCGGTGGTGAGTTACTTCTGGCCGTTCAGCCTGCTAGCCCAAGGCCTGTTCCAGCCAGTGTTATTGAGACTCTGGAAGCTCGCAGTAGAGTGAAGGTTGCTAGTAGCACCTCGGTTCAACAGATTTCTTCTTCTTCTTCTTCTTCTTCTTCTTCTTCTTCGCTAGATTTGCAAGACAAAGGTGCGGCAGCGCCGCCCGCAGCAGCGGCTGGGTCCAAGACCATACCGAATATTCTAGGCAGCTTCATGGGCTCTAATGGTCTGAAGTACAGTTATTGGCAAAGCGGCAAAAAGTGCGGCTGGGCTATGCCTCAATTTGGTGTGGTGGGAAATTGTCTGATTTCAGATGACGGTACCACTTTAACCTCAACCTGGAAAGGTTTCGTCAGCGGCACAAGCACTGCGAAGCTTGAGCTTGATGCTTCAGGCAAAGTTGTGAAGATTAGCGCTGATGATGGAACTGTTCTTACCAGGATGCCAGAGTAGATTTCAGTTAACTGGTTACTTAGCTTTGCCCTTCGCTACTTTTTTAGTCTTTGCTGGGGCTGGCTTTTGTACTTGGTTTGCTTTTGCCGTTTCTTTTTCTTTTTCGGCTAAAAGAGCTTTTTGCTTAAATTCCTTCTCGCCTTGCGTTTCTTCCTTCTTCGCCTCTTTGCCTTGCTTGACGATTTCATAGCGTAGTTGAACAAGACCGCTTTTAAAGACTTCGTAGGTCACTAGTTTTAGATCGACAGCACAGTCTTTTGAGGCTACCAGTGGAATGCCACTAATCAGAATCTTGGGATGGATAGAGACAATCAGCTCATCAACAAGTTCGTTGGCAATCAGTAGTTCGCTGATTTCTCGGCCACCAACTAGCCAGATCATGCCACCATCTTCTTCTTTCAATCGTCGCACCACATCTTGCGGTGGCTCTGATGTGAACTCTAGACCGGCATAGGGTGAAGGCTTTGCTGAGCGTGAAAAGACAATGGCACGCTTTGATGAGTAAGGGGCTTCTTCAAAGCTGAGGGCCTGGTCGTATGTTTTGCGACCCATAATGACAGTGTCAACATCTTCGTAAAAGAACTCATACCCGTGGGCATATGGGTCGAAGAGCCAGTCAACTGAACCGTCTTCACGAGCAATATAACCATCAAGACTATTAGCTACATAGAGCACTACACGACGCGACATTGTTTCTCCATTATTTCGATACTGAGTATTGCCTCTGTGACTTTTCCCATAATTGCCACAAGCTGTTGCAGCATAATTGTAGCTTGATTGTTACTGACACGCCCTCCGTATGTCAGGTACTGGCAATGTGCTGTCTTTGAGAGAAATTGTACGAGTTTTGGCGCAAATGCGGGACGGTCGCGAAATGACTACTTCTAAAGCAACCTTCTTATGACAAATTTATTAATCCCTAATCGATGTCTGCGTACCCATCGGCCAACCAACAGCCGGTGAACCGTGAGAGCGGCTGTGGTAATAACGAATGGTGGTCCGTTAGACTGCGCTAAATTGAGCTAAAACTAGGGGAGCAGCCACCTGACAGACTGCCAGCAAAAACTGCCTGCACAAAGGCTGCATCTTGGTGGTAGTTTGCGCGTCTTGTTCTTAGTACTGCTTCTCTTCAATTGTTGCTTTGCTTGCTCGGCAGACAGCACTGAGTATCATGTATTTCTTGATGATATTCCGCTCTTCATGCCTGACCCACCAATGTATTCAGCGGGAGTGGTCTCTTTGCCGCTAGAGACAATCGCTCGAGCCGTTGGCGCGTCGGTTACCGTAGACTCGGCCGCATCGACAATCACAATCATGCGGTCTAGAGATCAATCCGTTTTTGTCTACAACACAATCACAGGGCAGGCAACGGTTAACGATGTTCCTCAGCCGGTCATGCCCAGTCCGGTATTGATCAATTTGTCTATGCCGGCAGAGGTTTTTCTTCCAGTTGAAATAATGGCTGTTGCACTGAGAGTTTCCATTGAGCCTCGCGGCGGTACCATCTCTATTTATAAAGACAGTGGTTCTCGCGCCAGTCCGGCTCTGGTGCGGCCCAGTGGAGGCTGGAAAGATGTTGGTATGGATTTTCTGCGCTACGATCTTCAGGAGCAAACTTTTGCACCCCGACTACTCACCGCATCGGCCTCAGCCTCAGGTAATAGTGCTGGAAGCGCTGCAAAAGTACTCAATCCAACAATTTATAGTCGCACAGCGCTGTTTGGCGGCGGTGCCCACTGGGGTGCCTATGATATCGATAGTGCGACTACTTTGGTGGGGGGGACTCCGCCTTTAGTTCGACCAGGAACAGTTGGCGCTAGTACTAATTCGAGTACTACGAACCCAGCCTCAACGCCGAAATTTGGGCCATTGACTTATAGTTCAGCTTTTTTGAACGCTGTAAATGTGACAACAGGCACACGCATTTTTGGTGGCACTAATTTTCTCAAAGGCTTTCATGATGATCGTTTGACAAATGGCTATCCAGTACTTGGTATTTCGGCAATCGTGCCTTACAAGCAGCGTTGGACGTTTTCTCAGTTTCTTGGAGGCGGATTCACGACTGCGATTCCTACTGGTGGTGGCACGACGAGATTCTCTTACCGCCGCATGCTCAGTATCAGTGAGGCGTCTTTTAGCCCTAACAGGCATCTTACTACCTCGATTGCGGCTATAGGTTTTAAAGACCTGGATGCCATTAAATTCAAGACAAGAGAGGATGGTATCTATGCTCAGTCATATACAACCTGGAAGTCTCGGTTAACTAACATAAGCGCACTTGCTCTAGTTGGAGCAAGCAAGACTGCTCCAACGCTCAAAGGTGGGTCATACGCTGTCGACATCAGAGCTCGTAGAATTATCAACAGCTATTTGACTGCGTTTGGCGCCTTCGATCGATACAGTCAGAATTTCACTAATCCTCAGATTACCAGCAACTATTTCAATCGCCAGGATTTATTGGTCGGCGTCAATACTAATTTTCGCAATCGCATTGGTTATGGTGCCTCCTATTCTCACAACTTGACCAATCTTCAGTTTTTCAAGCCCGATGTCAGCCAGTCAGTAAACTTGACTGCTCTTTTTGCCCCGTTCAAAAAGGGGCCGCAGTTCAATGTTACAGGTCTGCACACCGTCCAGACTAAGGGGGCTATTCTTTCAAGCGATATTTTGTCTAAGGCCGGCCTGCCCACTTCTAAGTTTGCTTTAGGTTCGATAGGAGTTTCGCAGGCTGTGTTAGGGGCGCAACTATTCGCTAATGTGGTCTCTATCAGTCAAACCTCCGAGACTGGCAAGCGCAATAACGTAACCACAATTAACCTCAATGCGGCTCGTGACTTGCCCCGTCTTGGTCAGTTGACTCTCAGCAGCGTTTTTAGCAGTCAGAAGCTATTTCAGATAACAGCCTTGTTCACTACTAACCCGTTGTTTCGCAAAACGATTTTAACTATTGGCCCTGGCTACTCATCGAATGCTACGAGCCAGAGATTTACTATTATTGTTGGTCTGAGTGGACGGCCGCCGTTGGCAGGCAATTTCACTTCTAACTATGCCAATCTGCTTCCTCAAACAACCTCTCGCGCAAGGTTAGAAAAGCTCATCTGGCTCAATAAGAATCACCGCAATCCCTCGGGTTTAGTGGGGCTCCCCAATCAAGTTCCTCAGGGCAGTGTCTCCGGATTTATTTTGCAGTCCTCCGACTTTCCTATCGAACGCATAAAAGAAGTTGCAAAACTCAGCAACGTCATAGTTCTACTCGATGACCATGTGGAAAGGCCTGCGGTTGCCGACAAAAACGGGGCCTTCCATTTTGAAAATATTACTCCAGGGATGCACCGCATTTCGCTAGATTTATCTTCAGTTCCTGCTAGTTTAGCTGTGACCAGCCCCGAGTATTTCTATGTGCGAATTTCGCCTTTTAAGAATACTCTTGTGAACTTCTCCCTATCCAAAATGGGCCAGATCGAAGGGCAGCTCAAGGCCGGTACCGGTATGAGTCAGGAAGAGCTTGCTAATACGAGAGTTTATTTGGTTGGTAAGAAAGGTCTTGAAACCGTAGCTGAACTCGACGGCACATTCCGAATTACAGACATCCCGGCTGGTAATTACACTGTACAGGTCGATAGTTCGACTCTTGGTCCTGCCGTTGAGGTGATACCGCTGGAACAGAAAATTGTCGTTAGTGCGCTCGAAACTTCTAAGTTGGAGAAATTCACGGTGGGACGCAAGGTTGAGGTCAAACAATTCTAGCGAAGAATGTCTGCTAGCAAAATAAAGGACGGTGGAAACCACCGTCCTCAAATCATTTCATTAACGCGTTGTTTTTATTGTGTAGTCGCTATCATGGTCACTGTGCCGGTGATTACACCGCTGCCATCAGCAGGTGGCGAATTGAGGCTCAGAGTCATGAGGGCTTTGCCAGTACCTGGAGCGTCCGTGGAGAAGATATTTTCAGCGGCACCAGCGGTGGTGGGCATGGCGCCAAGAGCTTCGCCGGCAACGTAGCCGCCAAGTGGTGTTACTGCTACTGCCCCGGAGGCGTCAGCGACAGTGAGCTTAAGGTCGTTAGCTAAGTTGGCGCCACCGCTAGCCGGAATTACCAGGTTGGGGAGATAAGCGGTAACAATTGCACCGCCAGTGGTGTTAGAGTTAAGGTTCCAGGTTAGTGCTGTGGAGCCTGTTGCGGTGCCTGTGCCGTCTACTGTAACTGTCATAGCGGGGAAGGTATCATTGGCGTTTCCAGCATTGGTTTGCAGGGTGACAGTACTGGGAATGGTGATGCTAAAACCACCGGTAGCATCTGCGGTGGCAGCATGTGCAGCTGGCGCAAGGCTAAAAGCCAAAGGCACCATGATTGCCATGGACGCCACAGCAGTTTTGAAAAATCTTCTATACATAATAACCTTCTTAATTTAGTTTGATGCTCTGGCGGAGAGTGGGAATTTGCTTCCCCCAACCTTCCTACCTTAGTTGAGTTGAGCAGACCAGTTCGTCCCCTATATGGGGGAACCGAACGGCTGATTGGCTCTAGTACTTTTGACTTCTATCTGTACCAGTAGTGACATAAGAAGGAGCAAACTATTCGCTACTGCGAAGTGGCGATCATCGTAATTGTGCCAGTAACAGCTCCGCTGCCATCTTCTGGCGGAGCGTTGAGGCTTAGTGTTAGTGTTGCTCTGCCTTTGCCGGGACCCGATGTGCTGAACATAGTTTCGGCGGCACCGGCCGTGCTTGGCATCGCCCCAAGCGCTCGGCCGGCTACATAAGGTGCGGCTGGTGTAATCGCTTGCGGACCGCTGGCATCAATCACAGTAATCTTTATATCGTTTTTTAAGTTGCTACCAGCAGAAGCTGGCAGGTTGAGGTTGGGCAGGTAGACCGTCACGATGGCACCGCCGACGGTGTTAGAGTTGAGGTTCCAGGTCAGGCTGCTGCTGCCCGTAGCATTCGCTGCACCATCCACAGTGACAGTCATGGCCGGGAAAGTGTCATTGGCATTACCGGCATCGGTGGCTAGAGAGACTGTGTCGGGAATCGTTAATGAGAAGTTTCCTGTGGCATTAGCGGTGGCGGCATCCGCTGCTGATGCCACTGCGATAGCAAGAGGAGTAAAAGCTAAGAGGGCCAAGAATTTCCCGCTCATTGTCATTTAGTTATCCCCGCAGAGCTTGCCGGAGCGGCCTTAGGTGTCAGAGCTGGTTGCGATTTCGCTTTCTCGACGATTGGCTGCAGCTCTACTGATTTTTGAGCTTCCAGAATCGTAAATGAATGTCCTTGGTCGAGCTTAGCTACTAAAGTAAAATGTCCAGAAAGCTCTTTGGGTAGAGCTGTAGCGATATTTCTATTGGTCTCGCGGAGAATGAGATAGCTTGTCGGTTTAGAGACAAATACTTCTTTGTTGTTGGCATCTTTTAGAATGATAGTAAGCTGCGGCTCGATTCTTATGTTGCTGGGATTATTGATTTTGATTGCTGCCAAATATCCTTGCTCAGTATTCGATTGCTGAGTATCGAAACTTTCAATTGTTGCTTTTTGCTCTTTTCCTCCGCCGACCGTGATCACGATAGGCAAGACATATATTCGCTGGATTCCCATGGCTACGGAGATCTTCTGCGTCAAAGCTTGTGCTTTGTGCGGAATTGTCCTTTCTGTGGCGGAAAGTCCGCCGATGTGCTCGCCTGGGGTGGCGTCACCCGGCAGTGAGACTGTTATGCGCATTGACTTTCGTTCGCCGGGCCCAAGGGTCATTTGCGCCGGCGAGTAGGTTATACAACTACTGATTGAATGTGGCGATTCGCCCGAATGAGGGAAACCTATCTTGCCGTGCTCGTTCATTACCCAGTCGACTGTGCTGATATCTATTCTGGTAGTTTCCGATGAACCGGCGTTATCGACTGTGACAACCTGCGTAAACGATTGGCCCGGTTGCAATTCTCTGGCAATACGAATGGGGTAGAGTCCAAAACCATAAGTTGCTCTTGTTGAAAGTAATAATGTGACAACAAGAAAGAGAAACTTTAGTTGGGTGTATTTCTGCATTGAGACAACCTGTAAGACATTTTGAGAGCAACACAGGCTTCTATGACTGACATTGATCTGCTTGTTTGGCAAATCACTAATGTGCCTTCTGCGGCGTTATCATAACTGTTATTGCCACTTATTTCCGCTAATAACAGCGATTCGGTCAGAAATAATGAGATGATGTGCTGATTGAGGAAGTGACAATGAGACATCGGTACTGTTCGGGTATGCTTGCTGCGTTGTTATACACGCTTTGTATCAATACAGCGGCTTGTGCCGAAACCATTACCATACAAGACGTTACTGGCAATGTAAGTGCGTCGTTTCCGGCTACAGTCGTTTCGACAGACAAGACTACCAGTCAGGCATTTGGTCAAACACAGTTGACCTGGATTGTCTCTACTGACAATCCCAAGGGTGCTCAAATAAGCGTCTATATAAGCGGTTTGACTACGCCGGCCTACGCGCAGGCCCTTAGTCAGTCGGTTCAATTAACTGTAACTCCAACTCGTGGATCCGCAGCTGTTGTTACCGATGGTGCCTTCGCAAGTGGCGTGACTGTGGCGGCTTTACCACAAACTGCGACAGGTGCCTTGAACTTGTGTCATACAAACGCAGCCGGCGAAGGCAATTTTATTATTACGTTGACCACCTCATCGCCGCCGTCAAATGGGCGCGGTACCATATCCGGTTTGATCAATTTGGTTGCTACGACTACGCCTTAAGCGCATTAATCGTGCGAATTACCAATCTTCTTCAACTTTACTAGCACTGGCCCATCGGGGCGCAATGTAAATGTCGGATCTGGCTTAATAGTCTGATTGCTTGCTAGTTCTATGGTGAACGACTGACTGATCAAAGCTACGATTATTTGCG
>CALRJJ020000156.1:0-9011 GCA_943367505.1 Flavobacterium psychrophilum
CAAACCTTTGGATCTGATCTTTCTGGCTATGCCCAAGAAGTGTGTCGGAGCAAAGGGCACACTATTGTCGATCTATCGGATTTTGAGACGGATAGAGGCAGCGCTTTTAGTGTTGTTAGTGCCTTTCATGTTATTGAGCATCTAACTGACTTCGAGCAATTCTTCGAGGTCGTAAATGGCTTTATCGACCTTGGTGCACAGCTCTTTTTTGTCGTCCCTAGCGTTGATTTTTCTGAAGTTAGTTGGAACGGTCAAAATTCCAGTTTTGAGCATATATCTTATTTCGATCATAAGTTCGTAAGAGACAATTTCGCTGCCAAACTTCAATCGCTTGGTGTTGTTCTTTCACTGGGTTCACTAGTCTGTGGCTTTGCTGGACCGCTTAGTCCTGAAGTAAAAGCGGTACTGTTACTACTTGAAGAAATTGCCTCCTTGCGCGCCATAGATCGTTCCCACCGAGATCGTCTAGTTCATGTTACAGCTGTTCAACTGGCTTTCATGGCTAGCTTTTTGGCTAGAGCGTGTTCAGCGGCTCTAGCACTCGAATTGTTAGAGGTCGTTAAATGTGATAGGGGCGACCGTGATTGGCTAGATCTTGCCAAGGCACTAGCTTACTTTCAAAATGATAACTGCTATGGTGCCGCTGCCGCACTTGGACAATTGCGAGAGTCGACTCTTGAGGCGAAATTTCTTAAAGATAGAGGAGTCGCTGAGCTTTTACCGACACAGCAACGCTTGAAGTCGCAATCTTCCCCTTTCCCTTTGATAAACATAGTTTCGCTTTGTGATGCCGAAAACCCTTTACGGCAGGAATTTTTCCTGTCTGCTGGTGAGCAAACTTATCCGAACATAAATATGGTGCATTTACTTAGTGATTCGCCTTGCTGTTGCCATATCCCGGAATATTACCGTGACCTGATTGAGTTGCGTAAGGGCCCAGGGAGATCGGTGTGCCAGGCTCTGCTTCGCGAGACGGCTTCGAGTTCGGATAGCTTCATTCTTCTCTGTGATGGGCGAGCTGCATTGAGTAAGTATTGCTTGTTCGCTCTGCAACATTGTATCAAGCAGACAAAAGTACCATTTGCTGTACCGGCCCCTGCGGATAGGTATTTTCTTCCGTCCTGGCTTCCGGGGCGTCGAACTATATTGCGTGTCCTTAAGCGATTTTCTGATTTTGAGGCAACGGCCGTGATGTTTGGCCAAGAGAGCATTGACTATTTGCATAGATTCTTTGCCAATGAGCAATGTGCAAAACCTGCAAATATTGTTCGAGCCGTTCCTCCACATTTAGTGACGAAGAGCGCTGACGTATTAGCTACCTGGTTGCCTTAATCCTTAAACTGAATCATTATGGGGTCACTCTCAGCACTTATGACTTTCTCGTTTTGATCTAGCAGCACCAGGCTAATTTGTCTGAAGGAATCAGATTTAAGTTCCTTCGCGTCAAGGTTTAACTTGGATTGATTTTGATTGAGGGGCACTGTGACAGTCTTTTCTACAGCATCGTGGGCATTGTCGAAAGTATCGAAGAAGGCATTTTTTGCGGTTATGTAGACAACTGCCTTGGCAATAGATCCAATTTCTGGCATGGCAACTTCTATTTCAATGGAGTCTTTGTTTGTTGGGATGAGATAGTGGCCGTCCTGTGATTGCTTATAAATTGGCGCTCGCAGCACTGGTTTGATCTGGTCAGCTTTGAGTAATCCGACTTTTGCAATCTGGACGGTAGTACCAGGTGGCAGTTGCAGCGTCAGGCTATCGATCTTTTCTTTAGTAAACCAACGCCAGTTCTGCGACAGCGGTAATTGAATCAGAAGCGGTTTCTTACTGTCTGTAGGCAGTTTTTGCTTGGTTGTGATCTGGCAGAGCGAATCATGCTCATCGAAGCTCGCCGCAAAGGATAATTCTTTGAGGTTTTCTGGATGCTCCAGTATCGTTACTTCAGCTTCTAAAATGTCAGCAGCAAGCGGGTTAAGTTGCAATTGCGAGAAGCCTAAGCCGTCCCCTTCTTGGATGTTACTTAAGGTCAGGCCTGAATTATCGTTTGAGGCAATAACAGTTGCTCGTCCGAGGGTGTGAACGAAGGCTGCTCCGGCCTTGCCACCATTGCTTTCAACTAAGAGATTGGGCGCGGTGCTTTGGGTAGGTCTGAGATTGATCTGGCACAGCCGTCCTTTTTCTCTGTCCCAGTAAGCTAATTGATTTGTTTCTTTTATCAGGTCTCTAAAGCGGCTAACGTCCAGTCTAAATCTCTCGCTAAAGTAGACAGGGTCAAAAGTATAAAACTGGCTGCTCAGGTCAGCTGTGGTAAACGGTGGCCGCAGTGCTTTTCTAAATGTCGAGCCGTTCAGGAGCATGTGAGCACCGCCGCGACGTTTCGGAATTCCCAGCAATACGATTTCTTGCTTTTGCTCTAGTAATTGCTTGTTTAGAGCGCTTGATTGTTGGAGGAACTCGCGCACTTCTTTGCCGGCATGGACCCATTCTAGGTTGGTGCGAATTGCTGTTTTGGCTAGTATGCCACCGGCTAAGAGTGTGGCCAGAAGGCCAACTATTGTCAGGTTGCGCTCAATAATTGAGACATTTTCGGCTTTTCTTGTTTTGTTTTCGATCAGCAGCAGTGCTGGTACTAGTGCCGCGAGAGGCATGGTTAAGAAAAAGCAAAAGCGGGCGCCTTCAAGTTCGTAGCCTAAGCCCCAGAGCTTGTACAGTGGAGCCAGGCAAGTGGCAATCCAGATTGGGAAGAGGGCCAACCATCTTAGGTTGAGCTTTAGGCCCAGGGCACGCAACACTAGGACCGTCAGAATGACCAGGTAGCAGGCGCTCAATAGTGGAGCTAGACCAGGTTGGGGGCCATATATGCCATTGGCGAAAGGGAAGAAGAGGCGACGTAGGGTGTCGAAATCAAGCCAGCGACTTAAGGCATTGGCTGCCTGTGAATCACCAATGCCTTGAGTGTATCCACCCAGTAAAGTACCCAGGGCGAGATAACGCAAAACGAAATATAAGGCTGTTGAAAGCCAGAGTGGAGCGCTGATCTTGCAGGTGTTTTTAAAGTCTAGTGGCTTGCTGCCAAATAAGAATATCAATGCCGGTGCTAGTACTGGTGCGCCAATGGTCATCTCTTTTGTCCAAATACTGACCCAGAAACAAGTGAGATAGGCCGCTACCAGGCGCCAGTATGGCTTTTTATTGCTTAGAGCATAGGCCTTATCTGCTTTGACAAAAAGGCAGAGGCAGAGCAGGTAAAAGACGGCACAGACAATATCGACTCGACCGACCACCCAGGAGACACTTTCGCAATGTAGAGGTGAAACTGCAAATAGTGCTGCTGTGAGAAAGGCCGTCAGGCAAGATCTAGCCTTGGTGGCGCTTTCAGTTAGCTGGCGCATGAGCCAATAGAGCAAAATCACAGTGACATTGTAAGAGAGCAAGTTGGTGAGATAGAAGCCAATCGGATTGGCTTTCCATATAAGGAAGTCAATTAAGAGGCTGACCAAGAGCCAGGGGCGCCAGACACTCATACCCGGGACAGACATGAAGTTGCTGGTGAAATTAAGCCAAAGCAGGTCGGGCTCGCCGCTGCAAATGCGATTGACGTAGACTATTTCGCCAAAATCATCGGCTAAGAAGTAACTACCAATGGTGCGCGAAAAAACTAACCAAACTAATGCAGTCAGTAAAAACAGGTGTAGCCAATGGTTAAGCCAGAATTTCTTTGCCATCTAAAACAGCTCCTGCTCAGAGAAGAGAGGATGACAGTCAAGCACTTTGGCGGCCAGCTCGATCTGACAGTCTTTGTCTGGGTAAGAGCAGCTAACTCTAAACTGACTGCCATTAATTTGTTTGAGATCGAGTGGTAGAAACACTGAAAAGCGTGGTTGTGGCTTGCTGAGATAAGGCAGGTCCATTATTTGTTCACTGCCATCGGCATCGAGCCAGTGTAGCTGCAGAAGCGGCTTGGCGTTGTTTAATTCGCTACTGAAGTGAGCCTCGGGCCTGTAGCCTTCAGCATAGCTTAATGTCGCCGAAACTCCGGCCAGATCTCCTTCTTGTAGATCTAGTTTGGTGAGCGCTAAGTCAGCTTTTTCGCTACCCTTAACCGAAATTAGTCGCTCCGGGGTTTTTGTTTGTTCGTGGTTGCTTTTTACACTTATCAATCTGACATTCAGGTCTAAGTCGCTTAGAGCCTCGCTCTTGCCTTTGTAGCTGAGTGACCACTGCGAATTTCTTTTGGCGACAATTTCATCGTATCTTGGGCAGGTTAGACCCTGATCGTTTTCGACACCATAAAATGCCTTTTCCCAAGAGTAAACAGCCCGTGAGGGAATGACGTTCTTGTGCTTGGTGTGCTCAGCTGCGCTAAAGAAGTTTGAGGGGGTGCTGCTATTTTGGCTGATGGAGATCTCGGCTACTTTTTGCTTTGTTATCAGGGCCCTTTGCTCAGCACTGACTGGAATGACAAACCATTGTCGCAATTCGCTGTTGTTCAAATTGGCTACGCTGCTAAGGCAATCAAAGATATAGGTGCACTCCAGATAGGCCTGTCCTGGTTTGTGGTGCTTTAGATAATGCCAGTTGTCTAAGGCTGCAATAGACGGCATTGCCGGTGCGATAACTTTGCTGCCGTTGAGGGCTATGTTGAAGTTTTCTCTGGGCAGTTGCCCTAAATCGCTATCTACCAATAAGAACCATTCTCTCTTTTCTTGAAGCGCCACTAAGTTAGTTATTGGTATTTTGCCGTTGATCTGTTCGCCCGGGCGCGAAAGGGAAAGAATTCCTTCTTTCATTCGACCGTTAGCTCTTTGCGGAAATAGCGTCAGGGGCAGCAGTGCTATTGAGAGCAAGGCTACAAAGATGTGGCCTGTGGCGCCGGCTTTGGTCGATTGTTTAGCTAGCAAGTTGACGCATAACCAGAGGCCGCCTAATAAGATCATCAGGGCAATGGTGGCAATTAGGCTTCGTGTTAGTAAGTCAGTGCCTTGAACGAAGTAGAGGGCGGTGGCGCTAGAATCTCCTGCCCCAAATGGAGCGCGCAGATCGTCTCGCAAAAAGACAAAGAGAAATAAGGCGCTGGCGGCCACTATTTTAGGCGCCCGGGCCAGTTTGTTTTCGCGCAAAATACTGATTAAGGCACAGACCCCTGCGGCCGCTAAAAGAATAAGGGAGGGCATGGCCATGAGGTTGTATCGCGGCACGGTGATGAAGGCCAAAAAGGGTAAGTTAATAGCCAGAGCGCCTATCACTGCGGTTTTGCCTAAGATATGCTTTTCTTTAGGACTAAAAATCAGGCCCAGCCCCAGGCCGATTATTGCCAGTAAAAGAATAATTTGATGAAAGGCCACCTGTCCTGCCATTTTAATAGGACCGATTGGCGTCCGGAAGTCGTTCCAGGGAAACTTATAAAGCCTGGCTGGCTTGTCTAGCATTAGTTTGATGAAACGATTTGGACTGGTCTTATAGGCTTCTTTTACCAGGGTGAAGAAGCTCTTTTTCTCTATGCCGCGGCCATCCGGATAGGGATAGGAAAGGAAGCCTTGAATAGTGCTATTAGTGCCGACGAATAAGTTGTAGTGACCGACGCGATCAACTACCAGGCTGACTTTGTCGAAAGCTGTTTTTTCAAACCAGAGCCAGGGGGCAAGCACTGCCAGGCTGCCCAGCAGCACTATTGCTAGATTGGTTATAGCTGAGCGCCAATTGATCTTTGAGAGGCTACTGGCTTGGGCTCCAGCGATAAAGGCCAGCACTATACAGGCCGCGCTGAACAAAATCATTGATGAGCGGGTCAGTTGTAGTACTACAAGCAGTGCCCCTAGCAATGCGTACTTATATTTTTGTTCTTGCAGTTTGCTTGTGGTCAAAATTGCTAGGGCAGCTACTTCTATGAAGGTGGCGAAAGTTTCGCTATAGAGCCGCCCGCTGTTGATAATAAAGGCTGGGTAGAATGCTGCTATATAGCCGCCAACCAAACCGACTTTCTTGTTCCAGATGTTTTTACCGATCACTGCGATCAGTAGCGCCGTTAGAGCAGATATGGCCGATTGGGCCACTAAATATACATCTAGATGCTGGCTGTTTACTGGGCTGAACGTGGCGAAAGAACAGAGCCACAAGAAGAAAGGAAAGGCTGGTCCGGTGATGACAAATTCTTTCCACTCCGGCCCAAAGCTAAGGGCACCCCAGCTTAGCTTGCTTAAAGCGGTGGCGTAACGCAGGTATTCCGAAGCGTCTGAAGCGGCCGCTGCATTTACATGTTCAGTGCCAAAATTGAACCAGAGCCTTATTGCTAAAGCCGCAATGAAGAGGTAAAGCAAATTGAGAGAAGTTCTACTGCAGCTTTTCTCTACTGCTGGTTCGCTGGCTTCTGTGCTCAATAACTTATTATTCGTGCTTTCCAGCGAGCTTTCCACTGAGACGCTCTTTGTCCTTTGTGTCGATTTCAGTTTCTAGATTTGTCAGCATTGGCGGCATTTTGTCTTCTTTTGTGCCAATCAGTCGCAAGGCTCCTTTAGAAATTTTTGTTACTAGTTTGGCGCCAAATAGTTTTGGTCTGGCTTTGAGTATGCGCCACCAGTGAGCAATTCTAAAACGATAGGAGCGTTGGAAGAGGAGGTCGTATATGGCTTTATCAAAGCTGTCAATCAGCGTCGCTGCATCTGCTGTTGCCCGTCTATAGTCGTGATGATAAAGGCTGCGAGCGGCCTCTGAAGCTTTGCGTTCGTTGAATAGCTTTGTTGCCAGGTCATAGCAAGCCACTGTTTGCCGAGCAATTTCAGTGCGATCAAAATGCTTTACTGCCCGCTCTCTTGCTCCATCGCTGAGGCGCTTGCGTTCGGCACTATTCGAAAGCAATTCAATGCAGGCCTGAGCTAGGGCACTGGTATCGCAGGCTGGAATAATCAGTCCGGAAACGCCGTGCTCAATATATTCTTTGGTGCCGCCTGCATCAGTACCAATCACTGGTTTGCCGCAGGCCATGGCTTCTAAACAGGTATAGGGTGAATTGTCGTAGACCGATGGCACCACTGAGATATCGGCGCTGCGGTAGTAGTTCGGCAGTTCGTCTAGCGAAATGCGATCGATAAATTTTACGTGCTTTGTGCAGTTGCTGGCCTCTAACGATTTCTTCAGGCTGGCCAGAACCGAGGTCATACCTTCGCCTGTGGTGGTGTCATCGCCAATAATGACAAATTCAACATTAGGGTATTGTGCCACTACTAGTGGTATGGCATCGACCAGGTAGGTAATACCCTTGCGGCCTTCCAAGCGACCGACAAATACTATTCTGAGCTTGTCGGACTTGCTCAGTGCTAGCTCGCCTTCTGGGGTGAAAACAGAGGTGTCGATAGGGTTTCTAACAATTTGAATTCTTTCAACTGGCAGGCCGAGATCGCCTGCCACAAATTGAGCCAGGTCGTTGCTTGGTGAAGTGAGAACGTCAGCCTGAAGCATGGCAATGCGCTCAAGCATGGCCACAAATTGGTGGTCGAAGGAGGGCACCACGTTATGTAGCTTTTCGGCAATAAATTTAGAGTGCGGTGTGTAGAGTCGAATTACCTGGGGCACGGCCTGGGTGATTGCTGGAATAATGCCTTCGGCGAGCAGCTCCGGTGTGTCAACAACATCGAATGGCTCTCGGTCATGAAGCTCGGCGAATTTGTCCCAGAGAGCTGTGCAACAGAACAGCACATACTTGCTATAGGGAATGCACATGCTCAAGGCTGCCAGCTTTGATACGAATGGGTAAGCCTCAACGCGGTGAACAGTTATGCCGTTGTCGTCTGCTACCTTGGCTTTGTCTTTAGCCAATGCTACGACCACCACTTCATGACCCAGATTCTTCAGCCCGTGAGCTAAGTGTTTGGTAAAAGTGGCTATTCCACCAAATCCGGTATCTGGAGGATATTCGCGAGAAATAAGACAGATGCGCATAGCTCGCTATTCTATCCTTCTCCGGTCAATGAGAGGGGAAGCTTGAGCTTTGTCTCTCTAAAATCCTGGTAACATAGACCGCTAGCAGGTATCTGCCTTGATCGGCCGACGGAGCTGTGAAAGCCAGCAATGATTTTTTCAGGTCGCTATGAGAAGAGTTTTACTAACTGCCCATAAATTCTTTCCCGAGCACAGGGCTGGCACTGAGGTGCTCACGCTCAAGATCGCTCAAGAACTGCAGAAGCGCGGCTTTGAGGTGAAGGTTGTAGCGGCCAATCCCCCTGACCTCGATGCCCGGCGTAAAGCAGAAACTCCTGAATCTAAAGCCCAGGTGAGCAATGACTATGAATTTGAGGGTGTGCCCGTTCATATCATTGAAGAAGAATTAAGACTGAAAGACTTCAAATTTAGTTTTGAATATTATCATCCTCACATAAAGGCTCATTTCGCTAAGATTTTGCAGGATTTCAATCCAGATATTGTTCAGATTGTTCATGCTCAGAATCTCTCGGCTTCAGTGATTGAAGCTTGCCACGAACAGTCAGTGCCTGTGGTGTTTTACTCGACTGATTTTTGGTTCGTCTGCCCCATTGTTCAACTTAAACGCCCTGATGGCGCGGTTTGTCGTGGACCTGGCCCCCTTGCCCTTAAGTGCCTAGATTGCTACACGCCCAAACTGTTGCCTCCTGATCAGGAAATTGTTGAGGCCATTTCTTCCAAGTATCCTGCTATTGGAGCTGGTCTCGACGGCTTGGCCGCACCGGTTAAAGGCGTGGCTGTGACGATGCTCAGCAATTTGTATCGAGGAGCTAAAGCTCCGGCGGCTATTCAAGCTACTCTGGCTCGACCAGAGCTCTTGAAGAACAGTGCCAATTCGCTAGCCAAGATTTTGGTGCCGACTAAGCTTATGCGTGACATTTTTGTCGAAAATGGCATTCATAGTCAGTTGATTAAGCATGTGCCCTTTGGTATTGACACTTCAAAGCTCGATAGCCATCAAGTAAAGAAGCCGTCTAGTGTGCTGCGAATTGGTTCTATTGGCACTTTCTTTGAGCATAAAGGTGTTGATTTGCTGC
>CALRJJ020000157.1:0-9005 GCA_943367505.1 Flavobacterium psychrophilum
GCAATCTTGGCCTGAGCAACCCGATCTACTTCACGCTTAAGTTGAGAAGCTGTGGCAGCATTGATTTTTTGCGACAAGAGAGCTTGTCCAATCTGCTTAGAAATACTCTGCACTCTGCCATCGATACCACTCCATCGAGCTGCTTGACCAGCAATCTGAGTATCGATGCGGCCGTTCAATTTTTCTAAATCAGCTACTAGCGAGATTGATTCAGCATAGCTTAGGCCTGTACCAGAGAAGCGATATGAAATCTCATCACGGTTAATGCGATCAAGTTCTTTAGTGAAATCTTGAGTCTGAGCCATAGTCAACTGACCTGAAGCAACAGCGGTTGCAATCTTGCTATCAAGCTCAGCTTGTCTGGCATCAACATCTGGAACCGCAGCTTGAGCATCGCCCATATTTGATTCGATACTGTTGGCTAGACGCTCTAATTCTAAGGAGAGAGCAGCGTGCTCACCAAAGCTCAAACCGCCAGAGGCTCTGTATTTAGACTCTTGATCTAATATACGGTAAAAGTCTTTTTTCAAGCTGTCGGAGTCTTTTACAGTCAAACGACCCTGCATAACCCCTTCAGTAATACGTTGATAAAGCTCAGCCTCACGCTTAGCAATATCTGGAAGAGCTACTTCTGAATTTTTACTAGAGTTTTCGGTGTCTTTGATCAGTTTGTTCAAGTCTAAGACAATCAATATTGCATCTTGAGCATCAAGTTTGCCCTGGCTAGCAATCTTGCTATTTTCAAAACTATTGATGCGATTAAGCTCGGCTCTAAGACTCTGTACTTCTTGAGCAGTTAACTTGCCAGAAAGCGTGCCACTAGCAATGCTGCGGTCGGCATCTTCTTTTAAGACTTGAACAGGTTTAGAAGCAAAGGAATTATCACGAATATCCTTTTCGACCTTAGTAGAGAGACGCTCTAACTCTAAGGCAAGAGTCAATTTCTCTCTTTCATCGACGACACCATCGACAGCCTTGAAAGTGATTTGCTGTGCGCCAATTCGATTAAACTCAGCAATAGCTGAATTGCCTTCATCAAGAGTCAACTTGCCACTAACAACACCTTCGGCAATGCGCTTATTGATCTCGCTCTTACGTTTTTCTAAATCGGGAATGTAGGCAATCTCACGATCTTTGACACTACGAGTTAGCTTCGAAGATAGTTGGTTGAGAGCTACAACAATCTCCATCGTGGCCTGAGCTGTAGCTCCACCATTAAGGCGCTTAGCCTCAATGGCATTAATTTCCTTGGTCAAAGATTCTTCGTCAGCCTGGTCAAGACGACTAGCTTTCTTAGCGTCATCGATATTTCTTTTGATATCAGCAATGGTGCCATTTACTCCAGACCAAACTGGTTTCTTTTCAGAGGTTGAACGATCAACGCTACCGCTCAGCTGTTCCAGCTCAACTAAGAGATTTTGTGTTTGTAGGGCATCAAGCTCGCCACCAGCAAGAATCTTGAAATTCTTCTCTTTAGCTATGATCTGATCGAGCTGCTGTTTATAGACTTGCGCTTCGGTCAAAGTAATTAGACCAGTAGACAAAGCCGAGGCAATGTCGCGATCAACTTCACTCTCACGTTTTGGCACCCGCGAAGTATCATGGGTAACCACTTCATTGTCGTAAATCTGAGAATCAACTTGACCGCTCAATTTTTCGATGTCTAAAGCCATACTCAACTGTTCTTCAGAAGTCAGTGGTCTCGCCAATTTACGCAGCTCGTCTTGCTTATCGCTAATTCTCTTGAACTCAGCTTTTAGATCGGCAGCTTCCGCATCGGTCAACTTACCAGTCTTAATACCTTCTTCAATCCGTCGACCAACTTCGCTTTGGCGCACATCTATAGCAGTCAAACTAAACTGGCGGTCATGCACTGTGCGAGTCAAGCGCTGGCTCAAGCGGTCGAGCTCAAGCACCAAGCGAATATTGTCAGTGATACTTAATTGGCCATTTCTATCTTTAGCTGCTGTAATAGCGCTACTTTCTCTTTCAGTTTCAGCCCGCATTTCTTCAAACTCTTGGCGGCTCAAGCGCCCTTGAGAAAAGGCAGTGGACAATCGTCTCTGAATCTCTTCTAAGCGCGAAGAAGCATCGACAAAACCTGACTTGCGGTCACCCAAACTAGCTTCCATATCTTTGACAATAAAGTCGAGATCAAAGTGCAAGCGCAGGGTTTCCCATAAACTGAGGCTGCCATTTGAAGCGCTGAAAACCGCTTCTTGATCAGCCACTCGCTGCAAATCTTGTTTAAAGCGTTGACGCTGCATCTGTGTCAGACGACCGGCAGCGTAGGCATCGTTCAAGCGATTTTCAATAGCAGCAAAGCGGGCATCCACCTCGCTTACTGAACCGGCCACCGCAACAAGCTTAGTGGTATCAGCAGCCAGAGCAGGAGAAAGAGAACTAAGCCCTATGGTGCCAGCAAGAAACGCTGCTGTAATACTCAACAATGAAGAAGAACGCTTCATACAAATCTCCATCAGAAAACGATTAGAAACAATATAGCAATAGCCTGGCAGTTGTCAGAAGACGTCCCACAACTACTTAAACACAAGATGTATATTCTATTGCCTTTGTTCCATATTGCCTCAAGATTGCCTCAAGGCAAACGACTGCCATTGACAACAGTCGCGCATCTTACCTCTATATTTGCCACCCAGCGGGCATCTGCTGAAATGAGCCAAAAATCTTGGCGAGAAGTTTTATTTTTAGCCTTTGCCAGTAGCTCTTGAAATGTACCAATGTACAGACGCATTAATCTACTTATTGCTTTTCTTGCGTTGACTACGTTTTAGCATTTGCACATCATCTTTTACGGCTTTATCAATTTGCTTTCGCAGCTTCTCATAGGCATCCAAATCGTCTATCAATTGCTGAGCCGCTGTGGCAACCACCATATTTTTATAGGGTGGATTTTGACAAAGTGAAACCAACTTATCGACATCAGCAGGTAGAGCGGCTGCAGTTTTTTTCAACTGAACTAGTGAATCAGCAATATCAGGGCTAAGGTCTGGTGGCAATTGCAATGCCTCTGTTTCAGACTTTATCAGCGGCAATAAGTAATTTAGCTCCGAGGCATAGTATCTAAGCCATTTCTCTCTTGGCGGCACAAAATCACCAGTGCTGATATTGCCCGTAGCATTAATAGCCGGTATTACCATGCCACCAATAACATCAGGGCCACCAACAAAATATGTAACCGGTTGCTGCGTCTCACAAAAAGTTTCCCAGGCCGCACTCTTCAAATGGTGCCAAATTTTTCCAAGTTCTTTTAGGTTGGCCTCGCTGCTTGTAGCTAGCGATACAACACCACCGCTCAATGGAGCAGATACTTGTGCTTGTGTTTGTGCTGGCACAACGGAGCCCGAATCAGCCCAAGCATTGCCTCCAGCAAAGGCCAGCGCCAGGGTTAGTGCTGAAAAGCAGCAAGCACAAAGCCGCTTCATTGCACTTCACCAGGTTGTTGCGCTGTTGATGGCGAATCCGATTCAGAAGAAGAAGAAGAAGAAGAATCAGTCTCTGCGGCTTGAACAGACGGCTCGCTAGGAGGCTGAACTTGAGGAGATGCACTAGGCTGAACCGGCGGCTGAGTATAAGGCAGCGGCTTCACCAACCTGTGACTTTCTTCAAACTCTTCCTGGGTAGGCAAGGCAAAGCGCAGGCCTTCAATGCCTTCAAAGTCATTCGGTTCAGTATTGCGCAGGAGCTGGCGATAAATCTCTGCTGTAGCCAGAGAAATAACCATATTGACTGGTATCAAACCAATAAAGAACATCAAGGTGCCGAAACTGCGCAAGAGATGAAAAAGCACCACCATCAAGAAAATATTGAGCCTCGCTCCTCGACTAGCGATCCAACTGGCTCTAATAGATTCAATTGGGCCAATTTCTTTATCAACAATAAAGTATGAATAAAACTGCACGGCAATGCTTACTATTACTCCGGGAACTATGAAGCAGAGATAGCCCCAAAACAATAAGAAGTTAAAGCAGAAATTGCCCATGACATAGGTAAACATCTGCTTTGTAGCAGAAAACAAATCAGAAATCTTCGCCTCATCGCCATCTAATACGCGCAGATAGACGTTGATCATACCGAGCTCTAAAATGGCATTGACGGCTAGGGATAGAACCCCAGCAACAAAGCCATAGAGAAGCTGAATTGCGACCTGGTCTTTAGGAATTACGAGACCAAACAAGAATGAGACAAAGGCGAATGCCATCGGTATCACCCATGATACTGCCATAACAAGAAGCAGGGGCACAAATTGACGCTTTGTGTGCGCCCAGCCAATTGAAAAAGCACTCTCTATCGAGAACTTTTCAGGCTTAAAGACTACATTACCTTGGATTGGTCCTTGCACTGCTTCTCTCCGCTCTTAGAGCTGCTCCTCTACGTTTTATCGCTATCACCAGGAACGGGCAAGACGGCTAACAGATCTCCCCAGAGGAAGCCCTGACCATAGTTAATTCCCATTTCTTTGAGCAGGGGAAGATCATTGCGATCTTCTATTCCTTCAGCCACAATCTCTGCACCAAGCGATTTAGCAACGTTGGCCAAGCGCCGCAAAAGCCTTGCTTTGGATGGTTCAACTGAAATTCCAGAGACATACTTCCTATCAACTTTAACCAAATCAGGCTCAAGCAAAATCAAAGTTTCGAGCGAACTGCGACCGAAGCCGACATCATCAATAGCAACCAATATTCCAGCTTGCTTCAAAGCATTGATGGCATCGCGCAAGTAACCTGGATCAGTTATAAACTGCTGTTCGCTGATCTCCAAACAATAGGTTGTTCCGTTGCGCTCTTCAGGGAAGAGCTTAATCAGATTTTCAACAGGCGTCTCAAGCAAAGTCGAAGGGAAGAGATTGACATGCAAGCGCATGTTTTGCCCCACATTTGGCGCATCCTCAAGACAGAGCTGCAAGCACTGCAAATCAACAGTAGTGAGAATATTGTTTTCGATACAGATGCGGAAGAAATCAGCCGGGCTCTCAAAGGCGCCATCTGGGCCGCGTGTCAGAACTTCGTAGCCAGCGATTTGCTCGTTGTTGAGATCCATTATCGGTTGATAAACAGTGCGAAACTGTGAGCTATCGCAGAGTTGAGCAACAATGCTCTTTGGTGTTGGTTGATCGTCTTCGGCCTTTTCTAGACCATGATCACGGGCCAGAGATACTTTGTTCTTGCCACCAGCCTTACTGCGCTTCAAGGCTGTGCGAGAAAGAGTCACCACCTCATTAACAGAGGCAATGCGCAAGGGTAGATTTGCTAAGCCAAGACTGGCGCTGACATGCACTACATCTTGCGCGCCGCGCAATGGTGTATCAGCAATAGCCACGCGAATGCGCTCGGCCACTCGCATGCCATAGGCAAGTTGGGTATCGGGTAGCAAAACCAAAAACTCATCTCCACCCACCCGAGCCACATGATCGGATGGTCTCAAAGTGCCTTTGATACGCTTAGCTACTTCTTTTAAAACAATATCGCCCGTACTGTGACCAAAGGCATCATTGATTTTGTGGAAATCGTCGCAATTGATTAGCATGGCAATCAAATGGCCACCGCTGCGACCGACACGATTGTCCTCAGCCTTCAGTAACTGCTCGAGGCCACGAACATTTGATACTTCAGTAAGAAAATCGATATTGGCCAGACGGTCTAATTGCTCGTGGGCAGCTTTTAGTTCAGCCTTAAGACTATCCATCTCAGCACCGGCCGCCCCACTAGCCCCTGAGCCTACATTGCCGCCGGAAGCTACAGCAGAATCTAAATCTGAATCGGAATCTAAATCTGAGCCCGCGTCCACCGCACCGCGTAACAAGAAAACGCCATATACACCGGCAAAAGTGGCAAGCAGTAAAAATATCAGCGGCAGAGAATTACCGCGAGCCTTAACGTCTCCGCTGTAATACCCACGAATGGCTTGGGTTTCATCTTGCTCAAGGGCAAGCAAAACTTTCGATAGCTGAGCCGCGTCTCTTAACTCACGAGTAGTAAGCAGCAATTGACGGGCAGAGGCAGCCCCTTTCTCTTGCCGAAGTTGAGCATCTAAACTCAATTCATCCAAAATTAGACCAAGTTGGTTAGCAATTTCACGAACTTGCTCACTGTTGCCATAATTGCCGTTGTCTAAAGCCTTCAAGCTAAACAAATGCTGTTTTAGATTATCAGCCGACTCGGCAAAAGATTGAAACTGTAGCCGGTCGCCGGTGACCAAATAGCGCTGATTGGCAAGCAGAGTGTCTTTAAACGACTCGCGCATCTCCTGCAGTTCACTTACTGCCTTAAGTCGTGTTTCCAGCCACCGGTCACCGCGGCTTTGGCCAAAACCAGTCAAAGCCGAGATACAGCCAGCCGCCATAAGACAGAGGCTGGTCAATAAGAAAGCTATGCTCTTGTTCTGCTGTGCACGGTTCATCGCTGGTAAATGCTATCTCTGTTATGGTCAGGAGGCAATGCTCGAAAACCTATCGCTTCGTTTCTTCTTTCCTAGTACACAGAATAATGCTGACCTAAACTTATATATGTAAAGCCAGACAAGTTATCAGACTGTGAGAAGGAATAAAGCCCGAAGGGCCTAGTACTCAAAGACCTCGGGGTCAGTAAGAATGATCTTGCAATGGGGATTGGATTTCTCAAAGTCGGCCTTAAGGGTCTGCTCATAAGCGCTCGGCACTTGCTTACCCATGCACAGAGTGCCTAAGTTCTTCAGTTTCTTCAACTGCCGCAAGCCGAGCAGAGTTACTTTGGTATTGGACAAGTCAAGCACGACCAATTGCTGCATTTTGACCAGGTTTTCCAAATCTTTGTCGCTAATATTAGTAGAGGCAAGAGACAGCTGATTGACCGCATTAAGCTGAACTAAAGCCGGAAACGCGCCGCCATCTATGCGCTGATTATTGCTGCAATCAAGATTCTGCAATTTGCGGAACGGCTTGAGCACCGAGAAAACATCGTTACCAAGATCTAAATTTGAAAGATCAAGATTGACCATACTCTTTTCGAGATTAGGCGATGCAGCCAAAGCTTTGATGCCACCAAGTGTGATGGCAGTTCCGCCAACACCTAGCGTTGTCAACTTCATTTTCTTAGCAATCAATTCTGCCGCTCGATCGTCCATATGGGTATTACCCAAATACAAACTTTTCAAAGTCGGGATATCGGTCAGGTAAGCAAGACCGTCTACATCAACATTGGTACCATTGAGCCAGAGTTGTTCTAGGGGCAAATGCACTAAATATTTAAGCCCATCATTATCAATTCTTGTCTTGCGCAAACTAACAATTCGCAGCTTGGTTTGCTTGGCAAAGGCTGGCATTGCCTTATTAGTCATATTCTCAATGCCCTTAGAGCGGAAAACAGCAAGATTTTTGCCACTTAAGAGATTGGAGCGAGCCACACTATCGTCGTCTTCATCTGGAGCCAGGCCACTCAGACCCGGAGCTGAAGCCACTGTTGTAGTCGGCGTTTTCACTGAATCTGCTCCCACTGGCTGCTCCTGCCCTTTACCAGTTTTCGTTGGCAAGAAAGCAGTAGCCCCCACGACCACAGCGGCTACAGTAAGAAAAGCACCGATGGCAGCAAAAGCTTTCTGCTGAATAGTAAACGCTGAAAGACCATAGTTGCGCCTGTCAGTTGAGTCACCGTCGTCACCAAACTGATCTTCAGACTCAGCCTGAGAATCATCTTCATAATCTTCGTCGGACTCACTATCCTCTTCACTCGGCCGCGATAGATCGCGCTCGGTTACAGCGCCACCACCAGTGGTATAAGAGCGAGTGACCTCTTGCAACTTGCCTTTTGCCGCAGCTGGCGCAGTTGGGGCAATTGCGCTAAATGGTACTGAAAGACTAGACTTTATCGCACTATCAACCTCTGTCTTGTCAAAATCTGTTCTATCAATATCTGTTCTGTCGACATCGGTTCTATCGACCTCTGTTCTGTCCAAATCTGTCTTCACGGTAGCAGCTCCGTGAGTCGACGAGGTTGACCCCTGGCCTGGCGGCGGCACCATTTTCGCCAATGAGCTAGGAATACTGACATGACCCGAACTGTTGCCACGCTCAAGGGCGCTACCAGGAAGAGCGCTGGGTTGCAGTAGACCCAATTGACTGGAAAGACCAATCAAAATCTTGCGCACAGCATCAGCCGATTGATAGCGATCTCCCGGTGCCTTCTCTAGCAGACGCATGATCACTCGCTCAAGCTCTTCTGGAAAGTCTAAACCAAGAGAAGCTTCTTTGAGCGACGCTGGCTTTTCAGTCAGGTGCAAATCCATGGTTTGAAACTTATGCTCACCAACAAAGGGCGGCGCACCAGTAAGACAGGAATACATGACACAACCGAGCGAATAAAGATCTGAGCGGTAATCAATTTTGTGACTTTGAATCTGCTCAGGGCTCATATACAGAGGCGTCCCCAAAGCCTCTCCAGTTTTAGTCAAACTTTGCATGGTGTTGTCGTCGTCATCGAGCAACTTAGCAATACCGAAATCGAGCAGCTTAACGTGCACAACCCCATCGTCACCCATGGTGAGCATGATGTTGCCGGGCTTTATGTCACGGTGCACAATGCCTTTACTGTGAGCAACAGCCAAGCCATCTAAAAGCTCCAGAAAAATAGGCATGGCTTCTGCAATATTGAGTGTGATTCTCTCCTTAATTACCTCAGAGAGTGTCACGCCTTCAACATGCTCCATCACCATGTAGGGGCGATCTAATTCGTCAATGCCAAAGTCATTAATGGCAACAATAACGGGGTGGTGCAAAGCACTGGCAGCTTTACCTTCCTGGTGAAATCTCATGCGCGCCTTAGCCGAGGCAAGATTGCTTTTAAGCATCTTTATGGCCACCAGACGATCCAAGAAAATCTGACGGGCCAAGTAAATGACACCCATGCCGCCAGCGCCGATTACTGAAAGCAACTCATACTTTCCAACATAAATGGTGTCTAAAAGTTCGTCGCGCTTATCAGCGTCATTAGAAGCCGCAGCTTTCGACTGCA
>CALRJJ020000158.1:0-9000 GCA_943367505.1 Flavobacterium psychrophilum
GCATCGGCTCCGCCTCTGGCTGCGGCTAACGCGCTTGGTGTGCCAACTGCAGTGCACGAACCAGATGCCCATCCAGGGCTGGTAAACCGCTTATTGTCTCGCCGGGCGCAGTTGGTTTCGCTTGGTATGCAAGGAGCTGCTGCGCGAATCAATGCTCCACGCGGTCGTATTGTCTTTAACGGTAATCCGGTTCGTAAGAGTTTTCTGGCTGAACGCCATAGAGACTCAGGCTGTGCCATTCTTGGTCTGCGCTCAGATCTCAAAACTGTCTTGGTTACGGGTGGCTCTCAGGGGGCCAAGGCCCTTAATGAGGCTGTAGCAGCAGCTTTACCGCGGCTGCTTGAAATTGAGCCCCACATTCAAATTGTGCATCAATGTGGTGACAAGAATCTCAATGATGTCAAAGAACGGCTCAACCCGAGCCTGGCCCCTAGCCCGCGTTATCATTTGCGGGCCTATTTTGACGACCTTTCTATTGCTTATGCTGTGTCTGATTTAGCTATTACTAGAGCCGGTGCCATGACCGTGGCTGAGTTGGCTGTGACTGGAACTCCAGCTATCTTCGTGCCATATCCTTATGCTGCCCAAGATCACCAGACTCACAACGCCCGCTATATGGAGTCGCAGAAGGCGGCGATTGTGATACCGCAAGAAGATCTCACCGGGGAGACAATCTACAACCATATTGCCGGTTTAATTGGCGACGACAGTAGATTGCAGGAAATGCGCAAACGCATGACCGAAATCGGAAAACCTGATGCCGCCAAGATTTTGGCGCAACAGTTGAAAGAAATTAGCGCCGCCTATCAAGGCGTAGTGCCTCAGCCAACTCTTTAAGAGTGGTTTAGGAAACTACTGGCTGGGTCATACCAGTAATGATTGGCACGCCCATATCAGCCGTGAAGTCTTCGCGAGCAAAAGACTTCTCTTCAATAGAACTGATTGTTGCCTCTAGGCCGGCTATGGCGGCAAAGACGTTGGCAGTTTCTAATGGGCTTTGATTGGCGTTATTGCCATGCTGGCAGCGGCTAAGAATTTCTTTGAGTTCGGTCAGGGCAGATTTTACGGTAGAGCAGTTTGGCGCGGGCATCAGTGGTTCTCTTCTAGAAGGGTGATTCCCTTGGGTTGCCATTATCTCGAACGAGTGTAGCATAGGCTTGAAAAGAAGCAGATAGACCAAAGAGGCAAAAGAAGTTAAATTTGTAGTCAAGTAGTTGCCTTCTTAACCGTTAATCTGAGCCGAACCTTTGGCAGGGCCTTTGCTGGCCGGTGCAGTCGAATTTTCTTGTGGTGAACCGGTTATGATCTATTTAAGCGTTTGTTACTCTTCGAGCAGAGTTCTACTGAGACTTCCATGCCTTTCCTTTTCCTCTTAACTGCTCTTCTGCTTTTCTTTGGTTTCTTTGTCGCGTTTATTTTTTTCTGTGTACTGGCATGGTTCATCTACAAATATTTTCGTGATCGAAAACGAGCGCGCATTAATCGATTGCTGGTCTTCCAAAAGCGACTAAGAGTAGTAGTAGCTGAGCTGTTGAAGCAGATCAATGAGCTTGATCAAATCAGTAAGTATTCAGGCTTAGATCGAGATGCTAACTGGTCTAAAAAGTACGACGATACTTTGAAAAAATTGCTATCTGCTAGTGATAAATTGGCTGATGCTCAAGCATTTATTGATATGAAAGAGCTTAATGCTAGCCAGGAGACTCAGCTTTATGTTGTTCGAACAATACATGTGGTCAACTATAGGATGCGGGAGATGACTCCGGCCGAGAACTTTGATCACCTGCAGCAAAATGTTGATTTTAGTCAGTTTGAAACAGCGGCAAGTGACTCGGAAGTTCGCGCGAGTGCCGCTAAGTCCGAGTCAATTCGGGGCGGCGAAAAGGACCAGGTAAATCTGTCTCTGGGTGCTAGCGGAGAAGTTGAAGTAGAGAACAGGAAAAACCCCGATGAAAACACTTCAAATGCGCTTACAGAGCCAGGTTCAATAATTTATCTGAAAAAACGGGAACAAAAAGGACAGTAGTTTCTTGCTTTTTCCTTGCGCTTTGCTCAGGGTTTTCTTACCCCCTCCACGCCACCAATTCTGGTGCGAAAATTCGAGGCAAAAGTTTTAACAAAAATTCTTCCTGACAACCCTGCGAAATGCTGTGAGATCTGTAAGAATAGAAGAGTAAGGTTCAACTCTCTCGTAATTCGTTTGCCGGGGCTGTGATTTAACGCCAATCTGGGCGAATGCTTTGCTTTAGGAAAGAACGACTACTTAGTGTGATCAATGGCTCTCGGCACCGTGCTTTGAGCCAGATTAGCTACCTGCTTAGAACGCTGGTTTCTAGGCGCGCCTCCGCACGCGAAATTTCACTTTGGTTGAATCTGACAATGGCCCGCAAGGCGCCTTAATGAGGGAAATGTACATTGATAGTTGAAGGGGAGAGAGACCATGAGTAAGAAAAAGCACGGCGCAAGCAAAGCAGCTGAACCAGTAGTATCACCAGTCGTTGAACCAGTAGTTGAAACCGAAGTTGAAGTTTCCAGTGTCACCATTGTGCCAGAGGAAGCTGTTGAAGCTGCAGCCGAAGAGGCGACAGCAGAAGAGTGTTCAGCCGCCACTGAAGAGTGCGAAGCAAAGGCGGAAGTGGAAACTACAGAATGTGCAGCTGCCACTGAAGAATGCGAAGCAAAAGCTGAAGAAGCACTAGCTGCGCCAGAAGAAGCGGCGGAAGAAGCTAAAACATGCGAAGAAGCGAAAGAAGAAGAAGCCGCAGCTGAAGAAGAAGTTGCTGAAGCCGAAGAAGCGAAAGAAGAAGAAGCAGCAGCTGAAGAAGAAGTTGCTGAAGCCGAAGAAGCTAAAGAAGAAGAAGAAGCGGCAGCCGAAGAAGTTGCTGAAGCAGAAGAAGCGAAAGAAGAAGAAGCAGCGGCTGAAGAAGAAGTTGCTGAAGCTGAAGAAGCCAAAGAAGAAGAAGCAGCAGCCGAAGAGGAAGTCGCTGAAGCAGAAGAAGCGAAAGAAGAAGTTGCTGAAGCCGAAGAAGCCAAAGAAGAAGAAGCAGCAGCCGAAGAAGAAGTTGCTGAAGCTGAAGAGACCCCAGAAGAAACAAAAGAAGAAGAAGCTAAAGAAGAAGAAACAGTAGCAGAGGCTACTGAAGAAGCAGCTGCGGAAGATGCGGCCACTGAAGAAGAACCAGCGGCTGAAGAAGAAGCTCCGGCAGAGTCAACAGAGGCAGAAGCGCCTCCGTCTGAAGACAAAGACGAGCAGCAAGCTGCTTAAACAGAAAGCGAGAGGCCTAGCCTCTCGCTTTTCTCTTATGGACTGTCCAACGGCCGTGAATCTCAAGTCACTCTCATTCTCGTACTCACACTAATACTCATACTCATACTTTTTTTCTTCAACTACTTCTTATTCTCTTTTCCAAAAGTGTCTCATTTTCCTAGTAAAAATGAGACACTTTTGGAACTGCCAGTTTGAACGCTGGCGCGCTATTTCTTATTGCAGATTATCTGGCCCAACTAAGGTATTGCCTTTTACTTTAAATTTGACGATGCGCTTTTGCGTTGGCCTGCTGGCACTGTCGTTGCTGCGGTGGCCAAGAATATCAAGAGTGATGTTGCCATGACTGATCTTCAAGCTGTTGGCTTGTGAGCGGTCGCCTAAGGAGCGTTCGCCCACGGGCTTAGCTCCTTTTTCACTGGCGACGAATACCAATAGATAGGTGAAATAGCCTGACCCACCTGAGTTGTAGGTAAATACAAACGCACCGTCATTGATACCATCACCGTTGAGGTCTCCGATGGCGGTTTTGACGATTTCTCCCCGACAACCATTCCACTCGGCTTTGCCCTCTTTAAACTGCACCGTTTCGCTGCCCGCTTCCGATACCGTAGGGACATTGCAAAGACCATTTAGCAGTCCAGCTTCGCTTAAAGGGGTGATCTGTTCCGTGGCGCTGGCAGGCAAATGGCTTAGGCTACAAATGGCCACTAGTGATGCGATTTGGGCAAGATAAGATTGGGTTCTGAGTGTTGTTTTCATCGGCTCTTTACATTCTCTTAAGGCATTAAGTGCATCTGAGTCTACATGCATGGTCTGGGCGGTGGTATCTTTATCCACTATTCTGCCGTTAGAGAGTTTTCCGCTACAAGAGGTTGTCATGGCGACGTCCACCCTTAGAGAAACCCCGTTAGCTTCTGCTCACCGCAAGCTAGCAGCCAAGATGGTCGATTTCGCTGGCTGGAATATGCCAGTGCAATATAAAAGCATTATCGCTGAGCACATGGCAACGCGTGAAAAAATTGGTTTGTTCGACGTCTCGCACATGGGTGAATTTCTAGTTACCGGCGCCGGTGCTCATGACTTCGTGCAATACATCATTGCCAATGATATAAACCGATTGGCTACTCCTGACCGTGCGCTTTACTCCCAACTTTGTTATGAAGATGGCGGTACCGTTGATGACCTGATTGTTTATCGACGCAAAGAAGATTTTCTACTCGTTGTAAATGCCTCAAACATCGATAAAGACTGGGAGTGGATTAACAGTCATGCGGCAAAATTTGATGTCAAATTGACAAATATTTCTGACCAGCTCGGCCTGCTTGCTTTGCAAGGGCCCCAGGCTGTGCCGCTGTTGAGCGAAATTGTTGGTGATTGGGTTAGCCAGTTGCCATCCTTTGGTTATGGCGAAGCTACTATCGACGGCACAACTTTCAGTTTTGGTCGCACTGGTTATACCGGTGAAGATGGTTTCGAAATTTTTGTACCGGCGGCAAAATCTGAGTGGCTGTGGAATCTCTTGCTAGAGCGCGGCCAAGCTAAAGGAATTGAGCCATGTGGCTTGGGAGCTCGTGATACATTGCGCCTAGAGGCTGGTTTGCCTCTCTATGGTCATGAGCTAGAGCGCGACATTACACCAATTGAATCGGGTCTTGGCTGGAGCGTTAAACCAGACAAAGGTGATTTCATTGGTCGTGAAGTTCTTGCTAAACAAAAAGCGGGCGGCTTAGAACGGCAGATTGTTTGCTTGAAGGGCACTGGCAAAGCTGCTCCCCGTCAAGGATATAGTGTTTTTGATGGCGATAAAGAAGTAGGCAAGGTGACCAGTGGCGCTCCTGGCGTTTTTGTCGGCTATCCCTTAGCCTTTGCTCTGGTGCCTATGGCTTTGACCAAGATTGGAACAGAGCTTTCAATTGGCATTCGCGATACTAAAGTGCCAGCTTCTGTCGTGAGCCGACCATGGTACAAGCGTAAAAAATAGTCTAGACAGACAATTGAGAGACCGTATTCTTGACTGATGAGAGCGCTACATTTTTAGTTATTTGTCTTTTGGCTGGTGGTGCCTTATCAGTTATTGCCTTGTTTGTTCTCTCGGGTATAAGCAAGAAACCTAGCCCTTCAGGGCGTATACCACCAGCTCGTAGCTTCTATCTGGAACAAGAAGAAGCCATGGCTCGCGTGCGCGCCATATTGCAAGGCCCGTTGATTGGTTGCCGTTGGCGTATTACCTATGATCGTGCTGGTGAAGGGCGTCTTCAAGCCAGAGTCTACGGTACTCCGACAGAGGCAACTGGCAAGCAACCAGTAGATATTTTGCTCAACATGCTTTTTCACAAGCTTGACGCTAACACCACCGAGCTTGAGTGGAGTTATGTGGTTATGAGCGGTAAGTCTGAGGATGCTGACTTGCTAGTAAACGAAAGCAATCGGTGTTTTCTTGCTGCCTTGACGCAAGAATCAATTGAAAATCCAGCTTAGATAAGTCAATCAGTATTTCGGGGTCTCTCAGTTCTTCGGGTGCTCGCCGTATATCAGGGCATTGTCGTGTTTGGCGATAATTTTTAAATACGGATCTTTCTTGCCAGTAATAACCTGAATATAGCAGGCGCCAGGAAATTCACCAGTCGCTGCAATTTTTGTGACCAACTCTTGCGCTGCAATGCCACGCTTCTCTGTTGCGAAAGGACCAGGGTCTAATTTCACTCTCAACAGTACAAGAAACATGCGATCAGCTTTTTCTATTTGTACAGTTTTTTCAAGCAGGTAGGCGGCGCGAATCTCGCTGAACTGGCTAAGCGTTTTCACTAACTTATCAACTTCCGCTTGATCGGCGGTGTGCGCAAAAAAGTGATCAGTGATGCTAACTGTCGCTCTTTCTTGTTGATATTGAAGACCTTCTTCGTAGTATTTAAACAAGAGATTGCTGTACTTTTCAATGTTCTTTTGCTCTTTAGTTTTTTCAAAGTGGTAGAGCAAAACCTGGCATGCTTTTACACAGTAGGCTTTTCCTGCTTGAGCAGTTTTCTCTAAGAGGGGCAGGCCGGACAAGTCATATTTAGAAATTAATAGATGTGAACCAATGGTGAAGGCGCTTACTGGTTCTTCAGCGTTTTCTTCATAAATTGCTTCAAAGTAAGGCAAGGCTACGTCGAGGCCTTCAAGTATTTCAATGGCGTTAGCTTGTTCTACTTTTTCGTCAAGTGAAAGTTCCAGGCCAGCTTCTAGTTTGCTTTTAAGCTCGTCTCTGCGCGAGCCGACTCTTAGCATTTCCTCAGTACGCCTGGCCCAGCCTTCCGCTACATCGGCTTGCCATTCGCGGTTGGTAAGATCAAGAGCTTTTTGATAGCTGGCACCAAATATGGTTTGAGCGGCATTTTGCTTTATCGCTGCTGCTAGCTCAAATTCTTCTATTAGTTTTTCTGACTTTTCTTTTTTTGATAGGCCATCGAGGGCTGTCACCCTAGAACTCGAGCGAATGCGCTCACAATCAGCTGGGTGAGTGTCGAATGGATGTTGTTCGGTGTTGAAAATTGCCTCTATATTTTCAGTGAGTTTTTTTCTGTCAGTAATTTCTGCACCAAGAGCATCGGCTACTTTATTGTAGAGATCTGCTGGTGGTTTGGTTTCTAGTGGATAGCTGCGATAAATCTCTTCGATGGCGTTGTCTGAGAGTAATTTTTCACGAGCAGTAATCACTAGAAAGCTTCTAGCATGAGCTTCAGCGCCGGCGATTTCAATGGCAAGTTGGTCCGCTTCTCTTTCTTGGCGCCTGGCAATTACCTGGGTGAGAGTTAGAAAGCGTGGTTGATACCAATCGAGAAATCGCATCATGAACACTAGCAAGAACGATGAATTAGCATCAAGTGCCGTCATTATCTGGCTCCAGCGTGTGCGCATAGAGTAAATCCAGGCACTACGTTTTGAATGGTGATTAGCCAGGTGGCCCAGCTCATGGGCTAATACTGATTGAAACTCCTTTTCACTAAGAGCAAGCATCAGGCTCAGTCCGATAAATAGATAGTTCTCGTAGAAGCCAAACAAGCCAAATTTTGGATATTGCACAACGGCGGCATTCATTTCTCTCGTGAGCAGCACGTGGTCGACTTTGACTCCGGTTTTTTTCGTCAGTGAGTCGATGAAGGCGAACAGTTCCGGAAATTCGCCTCGGGTTAGTTCGTTGCCTTTGGGTGGTTCAAAGCGCACCCAAAGCGCTTTTACATAGCAACCAAAGGCTATGCAAGTGGCGGCAATCAATGGCTTGAGCCCGGCAATAAAGCCCAGTGATATTTTGCTAGCGAGAAGAACTATTAGCACTATCGCCAAGGCAAGGCTGATAGGCACTATAAACATGCAGAGATATCCAATTAAGGCCCATAAAACTACTTTGAGTTTGTAGGAAGACGGCGATTTTTCTGCTAATTCTTCGGCTTGCTTGACCCGGGCTAGAAACTGCTCTTGTTCTTTTGAAGTGACCTCTTTTTCAGCAGTCTCTTCATTCTTCAAGCTAGATGATGTCATTAAGATCAGTTCTCATAATTGATTTTGGTTCAATTATTGTTCCCATTTCCCCCGGCGAAGCTTTCGGCTGGAAAGATTCCAAGACCACTCTTTTAAGTTACATTCATGCATAAAGTTATGCAAATGGGATGCCAACTCTATTACTCTTTAGAGAGTAATTTTGTCTCGAAGTACAAGGGAGATCCTTCATGCTGAGTCATCCAGATGACCTTAAGTACGTAAAAAGCCATGAGTTCGTGAGTGTCGACGGCGACGTAGCTACAATAGGTATTACGGCTTTTGCTGCCGACCAGCTGGGCGACGTCACATTCGTAGAACTGCCTAAAGTAGGCGAAAAATTCAAGACCGAGCAAAAGTTCGGTGTTATTGAATCTGTAAAGTCTGTTTCCGATCTGTTCATGCCAATTGCTGGCGAGATCACAGAGGTAAACGATAATCTCAATTCAGAGCCAGAGCTTGTCAACCTTGATACTTACAAGGGCGGCTGGATGATCAAAGTAAAAATTGAGAATGCTGCTGAAGTAGCAAGCCTGATGAGCGCTGAAGACTACAAGAAGTTCATCGTCGAATAAGCCTGAGCGATAAGTTCGACAAGAAAATTGGGATGCGGCAGATCTACTGATTTGCCGCTTCTTTTTCGTTGGTCGGCTCTTGAGTTGATTTATCTAAACTGGGATTATCCAAATTTGATTCTGTTGGTTTAGCCTCCGGCTGAGCCAATTGCCTTAGCTGATCTTGGGCCAGGTCGTAGAATCTTGAACCAGACGAGATTTTGGCCAATTCTTGCACGGCTGTTTGATCGTTGCGGTCGGCATCGAGTTTGGTCATGGCATCTAAATAGAGGGCCTGGTTGAGCAAATCTTCGCTGTTGTCAGCACTGGTGCCGCCAAAGAATTCGGGTATCGGTGAGCTGCGCAAAATACCGATGGCTGCTTTGTAATTACCTTGCATGATATTGGTCTTGGCAGAGTGGGTGGTTAGTCCCTTGACAAAGCTCACTGTCAGACCGGCCATGGCAAAGAGCAGGCCAAGGGCGAGCAAAATATCCACTGCCATTGGATGCTTATAGGTTTTTTGCTGCGCTTTACCATTTTGATTGCTTGGTTCGGCTGAGGCGTTTTCTTTGGCTTCAACTTCAGCCAGAAAAGAATCGGCGATCTTGTCCATCGCTGAAACGTGTTCTTTGGTGTCGCTAGTTTCCGAGTCCACTATCT
>CALRJJ020000159.1:0-8998 GCA_943367505.1 Flavobacterium psychrophilum
TCCACTTCTCTGAGCACTTTGGCTTTTCACGCCTTGGTGAGTTGCAGCAGGGTGCACCACTGCCGGTACCGCACACGGCGCAAGCTGTAGCAGCCGGTCAATTCAAGTTAGCAATATTAGCCCGCACTACCGGTGGACGAATTGGCCTAGAGAACCTGGCTCTGGCATTCAGCCCTAGCGATGTTAACGAACAAGGGCTCTTCTTGGACGAACTGCTAGAACCGTTTGATGGATTCATCCTGCTTGATTTACACAACCTTTATTGTCAATTGGTAAACTTCGGACTATCGGCAGAAGAACTGCTCAAAACCTACCCACTGCATAGAGTTCGTGAGATTCATATCGCAGGGGGATCTTGGAGCCAGGCAGTAAACAATAAAATTCGGCGCGACACCCACGACAATGAAGTTCCGGATGAAGTGATGGCACTATTGCCTCTGGTATTGGCCCAATGCCCGAATATCGAAGCGGTGATATTTGAGCGCCTTGGCGGCACTATGAATACGGCCGAGCAACAACATAGATTTAGAGATGACTTTCGAGCAATCGCCAAACTCATTGAGCAACATTGGCTGGATCAAAATGTCGTTGATGACGCCATAACAGCGACGAAGTCCATCGCTCTAGCGGAACCGACCGAGCCAGCGGAGCTAGGAGCTGGCGACTTTCCCGGCATTTTGCGTTATCAGAAAAGACTGATGGAGCTGCTGCAGTCAGGGCAAAAGCCTGAGGAGATTATCGCAGCGCTAAGTAAAGACTTTGACGGCGAGATTGCAGATTATGCCAGCTCGATACAGCCAGCAATGATTGCAGTAGGCCAGGAGCTGGTCGCGAAGTGGACGCGATGACTTAAGGTAGTCTGTGAGTATCCGTCAGCTTTGTGAATCGAGGTGTAGTAATTGGTGAAATCGACTCTGAATCATGAGCCTGACGGTTCTGACGAAGACTATCACTATGTGCAGAATGGTCGTGATGTTTCTGAGGAGGTAGCCTCAGAGTTAGAGGCGCGGCTAATAAAAGATCCAAAAGATTTGAGGGCTAGACTAAGCCTTATTGGTTATTATCAAGGCTTACCTGAAGAAAAAAAGGATCCTGCAAATGCACTAATTCACTTGTTGTGGATGGTCGACCATCGCCCAACCGACTTTGTCTGCTACACCCTCTCTCTCGGCAGAGAATTTACAGAAGAACAATACAATGAATTCGAAAAGCGTTGGACGGAGCAAATTCGACTGCACCCAAATGACGACAAGATAGCAGGTAACGCTGGTTCGGCGTTAGCACACCGAAACCGCCACCTAAGTTGGCAATACTTTAAACTAGCGCAAGCATTGAATCCAATCGAGCCCCGTTGGACTAGGCGGCTAGCAAAACGAGCTAGATACGAAGCTCTAAATGGAAATTTGGCCGAACGCGTGCACTATGCACAAGTTGCAATCGCTGAAGCAGAAAAGTACTTCAAGCTGGAAGACACCACAGGCGAACAAATTGGCACGAGACTGGAAATTACTCCGGTTGCAATTGAATTTGGCTATCTCAAACAAGCACGACAATGGAGCAACTGGCTATTAGAGCGCACTCGCAACAGCACATTCAGGCTCTGGGCTCAGACAGCCTGGCTCTTTTTAGCGCGAATTGAAATAATCGAAGGTCAGCCCCAAAAGTCCAAAACAATGCTAAGGAGGGCTCTGGTCAGCCTGAAAACAGATGAACATAGTCACATTGCCAGCGGCCATCAAATGGTCGCTACACTCGATAAGCTTCTAGAATCAGGCGAAAGAAAAGTAGTAGTAGAAGCACTCAGAGTCTGTGTAGACAAGGGCTCAGAAGATAGAAGAGAGCAACTCCAAGAATGGCTAAAATTATTAGAGCAAGGTGAAAATCCAAAACTAGAATGGAGCGGTATTCGATAGCCAGTTTGATTGTGGCACTAGTAGAAACTATTCGGGTATAGCAATGCTATGAAGACGAAGATTTTCTACCTTGCTGCATCGCTTACTCTGCTTATCTCGGGCTGCTCTGAGTATGAAGAGCCGCTTGGCGGCAAGTATGCAATGGTTCGAACAAATGGCAGTGAAGTTGTAATTACTCGCAATAAATCAATTATTGGGCGAGTTGAGAGCTTAGACAGGAAACCACCATACTTAACCGGCTACATGATTTCAATAGATCCACCGCCGCACCATGTAGACACAGCAGTCGGCTATTTCATCATTGATGCGGCAAAAGACTATTGCAAAATAGAGCTAACAAAAGACGCTTGGGAAGCTGAACTTAAAATGCTCAATTGGGTAAAGCCAAACTTACATAGCCCTCATTAATAAAGGCGGTGTCCTTGCGTGCCTCGTTATAAACGACTGGCACAAGCCATCGTCCTAATTTGTGAAATTTTGGCCGCGCTGATAGGATATGCATCCGTCAGAAGAGCAGAAGGCATTGGAAATAGCTAAAAAGACAGTTTCAAACGGATTTCAATCGTACTAACATGAGCCGAGTAGTGACATCTGTTTCAGAGACAAACCTTCGACTAACGAATAACTTAGGATATCGCGTGGAGATTAGTCCCCGAGACACGAACACAAGAACCTATTACTACCTGAGCAGACCGGATCTCGCCATCATAGAGAGAATCGATCAATGACCGAAGATATCGAGAATGAACTGATCTTCAAAGAGACACAAAGCAATGAATACGTGTGAGCGTAGCCGCTTTGACGAGCTTTCCCCTGAGCAACTTATCGAAATCGCACTATCTGTAGATTGTGACGAAGATAGCTACAACGAAATTTTATGGAAATTATGCCTTACAACAACGGCAGAAGTATTTGAGAAGGCACAACAACTCTGCCAAGACAATGACTCAGCAAGAAGAGAACTCGGCGTATTGATTCTGGGTCAATTCGGCATGGACAATCCAGTTCGAGTGATGCAAGTCAATGAGATATTCCTGAACCTTTTGGAGTACGAGAAGAACATAGATGTCGTCGCCGCCGTTGCTTGGGGCTTAGGTCATAGAAGAGCAACTGAAGGCGTCGTTCCACTCGTCAAATTAAGACAACATCCGAGTTCAGTAATTCGCCTCGCAGTGGCCGGAGGACTGCAATGCCAAACTTCTGAACTAGCGATTAAAACACTAATTGAATTGTCGCAAGACGACTCTTCTGATGTTAGACGATGGGCAACCCTTGGCCTAGGAAAACAAATAGGCGAAGACAATGTAGAGATACGCGAAGCCCTCTACGCAAGACTAGAGGACGCTGATTTAGAGACTCGCAGAGAAGCAGTACATGGCCTTGCAAAACGCAAAGACCAACGAGCAGCAGTAGCACTTTTAGAGTTTCTCACTCGGTCACTGTTGACCTTCCAAGACATTGAGGCAGCTCGCAGCCTCGCCAACCCAGAATTGCTTACTGCTCTGCAAGCGCTAAAGGGCTGCGGAGAAGTAAGAGAACCAGACATAGATGCAGCTATTGATAGATGCGATAGAGAGATAGAAACTTTCAAGCAAACGGTGTCTTACGATGGATACCAGCCTCGCATTAATTTCGAGTTCTTTACCGAACTACTGGGAAGGCCTGCAAATGACAAGACAATAGCCCAGCTGATTGAAAAACTCGATGAAACGCCGAGGAACTATTTTAGAGATACAGAGGATGAGCGCAACTATTTTTCCGATAATGTTGGTCCTTGGCAAATATTCTTCGCAGAAACTGGAATATGCGTGGGGATCGAGGAAGGTCGTTTTCAGACTGTTGTCTTCTATATAGACCACAAAATTAGAACTACAAGCGGCACGAGAACTTACACAGGAACTTTTCCCCACGGTATCACTCGTCACGATTCTTTAGACACGATAGCGAAAAAACTAGATCAAGAAACAAATCAAAACGGAATGTTTAAGCTTCAAGACTTCTATCTTTGGTTTGATTTCGATGACACTTCCGCTGGCATGGCTGCGTTTTACATCTCGGCAGCGCTCCAGAAACACATTAGTTGATTCGCTTATAAGCTAAGTTGAAGTTCACCTTCTCACAAAGAATTAGGCTCCCTTCCTAGCCATCGGCAAGCGCACATAAAACGACGTACCTTTACCCACTTCACTGGCCACAGTGATAGTGCCACCATGCAGTTCAGTCAATGCTTTAGCAATCGATAAACCTAAGCCACTGCCTTTCTTCTTAGTGGCATCACTGGTGCGCACCTGGCGGTAGCGATCAAAGATAAAAGGCAGATGATTCTCAGCAATACCAATACCCTGGTCTTTGACCACAATCTCAATATCGTCATCTATTTGCGATGCATGCAAATGCACCACACCACCTGGCTGCGAAAACTTTATGGCGTTCGAAAGTAAATTGGTCAAAATCTGATCAAGGCGATCGCGATCCGCCATAAGCTTTAGACCACAATTGTGGTGCTTAATGATTACTCTGGCTTTCTGAGCAACTGTAGACATCATGCTGCTAATACTGGCAAACTGCTGATCAAGATCTACTTCGCTATATTCCAGCACCAGCATGCCAGCTTCAAGTCTATCTAAGGCGAGCAAGTCACCAGTTAAATTGAGAAGCTGTGCGCAGGCCCTTTCGCCACTTTGAGTTAACTCCAAGGCCTTAGGAGTAAGGGAACCATAAACACCAATTTGCAACGAGGCGAAAATTACATTGATAGTCGAAAGCGGTGAGCGAATATCATGACTGACCATGTTCACAATCTGACGACGCATATTCTCGGCTAATTTTCGCTCCGAAATGTCCTGAACCACGCAAATCCAATGATTCTTATCTTTCGACCACTTAATCATCCAAAAGCTATCTATAAGATTGCCGTTCTGAGCTTTAAGCGGTATTTCAAGCACCGATTCAGAGCCGCTGTAGCGCACTTGATACAAAGTCTCAAGCAAAAGCTCTTGCCCTTCGGTGGTGAGAAGGCCCAATAAAGAGCTACCAATGAGCTGCTGCGGGGTGAAGCCCAACAGCTTTTCCACCGCCGGGTTAATAGTGTCAATAACGAACTCACCATTGATGGCGCAAATAATCGATGCCGCACTCTCAATTAAGTCGCGCTCGCGAGCTATTGCCTGATTCAGTGCTGCTGCCATTTCGTGGAAAGACTGGTCGAGAATAGCAAGCTCGTCGTCACCACCTTGCAGATAGTTTAGTTTTTCCTGTCGGCGAAAGCGCTCGACGTTATCGGTAAGAATGGCAAAACGGTCGCTTATGTCTTTGCCCAACTGCATACCTAAGAATGCCACCAAGGCAAGATTTACCACCAGCCCACCGCCAACAAGCAGGGCCAGTACTTCCTTTGAGGTATGAAATTCGACAATGCTCTCCATTTGCAAGAGCCAAATAACGACAATGCAGGCAATAATGGCCTGAATGGCCAGAGGCACGCAGACTAGACGAATGAAGCGAGATTTTAGGCTGGTTTTACTTTCCAATTGCCACTAAAACAAAACAGAATACCGATCAAAATATAACTCTATTTTGCTTCTTCATCCTCTGGTTCGACGATAACTTTTCGAGCAGGCTCAGGTGAGGGATACTTTCCTGTGGCCAAGATTACCCAGGTGGCTCGTTTTAACTCATTGATGCGGCCATGATTACTTTCTTTCTTCAAAGGCTCGGTCATAGCGACAAAAGGCTTGGCTTTAGCATGCTTTTGCTCCACCCAATCTTGATAGCGGTACCATTGCTGGGCTTCTTGCCGCTTGAGTGCCATGCGATAAAGCAGGGCATAGTCCGGATTATCAGGAAACTCAATGGTCAATTGGTTGAGAGCGCGTAAGCCACCCTGAACATCTTGGCTTTTAAGCTTCTTGAAGGCAATATCAAGAATCTTTTCTTCGCGATTTTCACTTGGTAAAGCTTCCGCTGCTGGCTTTTCTTCAAGCAGTTTAATCGGAGCGGCTTTACTGTGATTAAGCCCCGCTGCACTGCTAGGAGTTACGGGAGAAGGGCGGCTAGGCACTGGTTTAGAAGCGTGAGCTGGTAAGCGCGCCGGGCTCACTTTTGGCGCCGGTGCTGGGGTGACCACAGGGCTGGTTACAGGAATATCCTCAGGCCCTTCAGTAGGCTCATTCTCTTGATATCTCGGTTTTTGACGAGGGGAACTTGCCAGAGCTTCGGGCAGTCCATGAAAATAGGTGACGAAGACAAGTAGAATAGGCGAGAGCCTGTAAATGGTTCTTTGAAATCTAGAGAATCTGCTACCTGACACGAATAAACCCTTTTGTTTAGTTAACCTGCAAATTACCTAACGCCGCGATCTTAGACAGCTTACGGCAACATCTGGCAGTTAGCATAGATACCACCACTTTTGAGCAGGCAGCATGGTCGAGACCAAACAGTTAGAAGAGCGGGTCAAAGCGGAAGCTTTGATGCGTCCGCGCTGGCTAATTGTAAGGTTTTTGGCCGGTTGGTTATTCTCGGTAGTGATACTTTTCATCCTAGCTTTGATGATTAATATTGACTGGGCCAAACCCAAGTTAGAAGCAACCATGGGCGAAGCATTGCACCGTAACGTGCACTTGGGGCACCTAAGGTGGCACTTTGGTCTCAACGGCATAACTGTGCTCACACGCTCTCTCAAAATTGATGAGCTTGACGGCACACCATTCATTGCCGCCAAGGGCAGCAATATCGGGGTGGCTTTTACGCCACTGCTATCCGGCAAGCTAATTGTCAAGTTCGTCCAAGTTGACCATCCTGTGGTTTACGCAGTGAAGCTCAAGCCTGGGGCCTGGAACTTTGAAGATCTCTTGCTACAGACCATCGATGTGAAGTTCATTCAAGCCGACTCAGGCACCATTCACATATCTGATCGTAGCAAGACAGCTATATCAAAAGAAATTGTCACCCTAAAAAATGTTGACTTAAAGCTCAATTGGCCGGCCAAGGGCAAAAGTATGCCCTTCTATCTATCATTCAATACAGAGGCCGAAGGTGATCAAAAGCCCGGTTACGTTCGCATTGATGGCTTAGGTAAGGCCGTAGACAAAAGCTTTGAGCATACTAATTATGCTCTTACCGTTTTTGCCACCAATATTCAGGCCCCTGAAATAAAGAAAATTCTAGCAGTGGTGGCAGATGACCAGCGTCTAAAAGATGCACTTGATGCCAAGTCGCAAAATGTCATCGTCAAAGGAATATTGGCACTGAAAGCGATTGTTCAGGGTAGCGTCAACAGCGGTTTTAGTGCCGATTTAAACACCCAGGTAGAAGACGTAATTATCTCTTCAAAAGATATGGGTCAGGTCAAAACCAAGCATGCTAGCTCTGGTGGCAGCTTGCAAATGACTGATTCGCTGATCGGATGGAAAGATTTAGATCTCACTTTTGGCCTGCTCAACGTTAAGACCAATGGCGAGCTGCGCAACTGGCAAGACAAAAAGACGAAGTACGATTTCACAGCCAATAGCAACCTCAATGACCTAGGCAATATAAGCAAATCAATTGATGTATCCAAACTAGATTTGGGCTCAAAAGAAGCCGACCAGTTAGTACATGTTATTAAGACCGCCACACTGACTGGCAAAGCCTTTTTCGATATTAAGATGTCTGGGGTTGAGACCCAGTCCAAAATTCTTTCTAAATTGAAAGCCGAAGGCCTCTCGGTTCAAGAAGTGGTGAAGGAAGTAGCCCCCGAGCTAGGCCCGTATTTAGCTCTAACGGGCATCGGCGCCAATTCTGTTATTACTGGCAATTTTGAAACTCTGCCTGGACGCCGTCTACTGATAAAAGATGGTCAGATTACAGTGCCAGACTCAGCCATTAAAATATCTGGCGAGCTCGATTTACTCAAAGACGCTTTTGATCTCAACATTGATGTTGACAAACTCTCTCTTAAAAAAGCATGGGCTGCCGCCCTCAAAGACCCTAAAGCAAGAGCGGCCATTTCAACGCGCATTCGCCGAGCCGACTTAAATACTTTATTTGTTGACGGTATGGTGCGGGCATCAGGCAATATCAAAGGCAACAGTCGCACCCAGCGAATGACCGCTGACGTCAAGGCTCATTTAGAAAATGGTGGCTTTGCCACCGCTGACCATACGCTCAACGCTAATACAATCTCTGGTGATTGCATCATTAATGGTGAGACCCTACAGTTTAATAACGTGCTGGGAAAAGTTGGCGCAACAGGCAAGTTCACCTTAACTGGCGGAGCTGTCAAACTTTTCACACCAAGACCTGATATCAACCTCACTCTTAGAGGCACCAATGTAAACTTCGAAAACCTCAGCACAATCATGAACTTGTTTGAGTTGAAGTTCCCGGCTGTTACCGATCAGCATTTGACAGGCAAAGTGAAAGACTTGCTGATTAAACTGACCGGCACACCGGAGAAGCCCCAGGTTTATATGAGTGCCTCACCGGATGATATTGCTTACCGGCCGCCAGGTTTGACCAGGCCAATTAGGGCAGTATCAGGCAATATTTTGTATGAGCACGACAATGTCACCTTGACAGACGTTGGCATTATCAGCCGAGGAATGAGGCTGACCACATCAATTCGCATCGACGATTTATCGCACGCAGCAGAGCTACGCCGCGTACACGTAAAGAGCGATGGTATCGAAATTGGTGACATCGACTATTACTTAAGCTCGCCAGTTCTGCCCACACCACTAAGAACGGCTTATAAGAACCTGCTCGATACCTACAAAATCAAAAATCTCCATGGCAAAATTTATGGCGACGTTGTGGTTTTGCCCAAGAACAAGAAAGACTTCAATTTAGAAGGAGTGCTGGGTTGCTATAGCGTCGGTGCCACGGTCAGCACTCTTGAGGTGCCACTGGAGCGCATCGCTGGCATTCTAGCCGCGTCTGGAGATGAGTTATTAATTCAAGATATGAGCGGATACGCCCGCTCAACGCACTTTGACCTTGATGGCTATGTCAAAAACTATAAATCAGACAAGCCCAGCTGGAAGACCGAGCTGCGCTCAACCATTGCCCCGCAAGAGTTTCTTGACCTAGTGCCAGCCCTGACCGCC
>CALRJJ020000160.1:0-8994 GCA_943367505.1 Flavobacterium psychrophilum
TTCCCATCAGACAAACTAGTGGCACAAGCAGTTTCGGCCTGTACAGCCAAGTCATAGCAGTAGAAGTTCTTCAGACGTTTGCTTGTCTCTGCACCATTCACATGGTCTTGCTCTCTTTCGCCTCCCGCACTCTAAAGGTTTTGATCATCTGTTCAACATCCGGATACAAACTTGCGTCCTTATCCTTAAACAGGGTACTGATTACGAAAACGAGTTGATTGCCTACAGCTAGATGCCACTGACGCCAGCGGATTTTCTCAACTCCATTTGGTGGCAGCGCGGCCTCAAAGAAATAAGCATCATAGGGTCCAATCTTAGTTAGCTTCAAATCTTTGGCTGCAGCATCGGGTTTGACCCGTCGATACTGATCAAGTGCAGCGTCGCTGGGGGCGGCTTTAAGCAGCTCCTTCAACTTCTCAGGAGTATCAGCAGAAAGCTTACCACCGACGTGAAAGTCCATCCCCATTGGCGCGGTTGGTGGCACAAACATAGTCCAGGAGGCGTGTTCAACCATCTTCCAATCTTTTGCCGGTGTGATCTCGAATTGCGGTTTTCTCTCGGCAGAAACAAATGTGAAAATAGCAATTCCATCGGCAGTCTTCGTATCAGGTTTATCGGAGCCCATTACCTGGCTCTCTTCTCGATAAATCCACTTAGTGTTTGTCTGCAAGGCTATGACATCAAGTAACTCTCTCAAAGTACATTTATATGTGCTAGGAAAAGCAGGCATCAATTCCCGCTCACCTATGCCGTCGACATCAGAACTTAGACCAACACAGGTATCAGTGTCTAATTTGCTCCGCACAAAAAACATATTGCTAAATTGCCCAAACTTCTCACCAAGCCCGCTATTTATGCGGGTATTGAGCAACTTTTCTTGAGCCGCAGCGCTGAGAATCTTGAGTTTGACTTCATACGACTTCTTTGACTCCGCAGCTGCACTATTGGCAGAATGACCTGGGGCGGCACCGCCCGACCCTTGAGCTATGGCAGCGCTCGGCCAGAAATTAATCACGACTGCGCCAACTATTATTAGTGACTGCAAACCACTGCGAACCAATTCCATGTATAGCTATCTCCAGATTGGCAAAGTCTAGAGATTATAGACGCTAGAAAAATTAAGGGAGAGTCAATATTTAGACCAAGCGCTCGCCAGCAGACAATTATCTCTTCTCAGTTAATGGCTACGGCCAAAGAATTCATGCAAAAGCGTCTTGACGGACAAGGCGATTAGATCTAGTCTAAAGATATTATGATTCCAAATGGTCAGTCAGTCGAATCAGTGCTCGCCTCCCATGGCGTTAAACCAACGCCCCAGCGCATGGTTATTGCTGAGTATCTATTAAATACTCTCGATCATCCAACGGCTGAGGAAGTGCTGGATGCTGTTTCTGGCAAACTACCCGTGGCACTATCAAGAGCTACGGTCTACAACACCCTCAACTCCCTCAAAGATGCTGGGGTCGTGCGTGAAGTTTTGGCCGAGCCCGGTAAAGTGCGCTACGACGCTAATTTGTCTAATCATCACCACTTTATTGATGTCAAAACGGGTCAAATTATTGATGTGCCGGCAGAAAAAGTAGAGAAGCTCGGAAAACTCCTTGACAAAAAATTCAAAGTCCACGGTGTACAAGTCACCTTCTTTGGTGACCTTCAACAAGACGAGTCGGAACAAACCTGAAAAAAGGCTGTCGGACTCACAACAAACAGGCAAGCTAAAATAGGCCCCTAGCCTATCGGCAATTGCCTTGGTATCACACGATCCTTCAATAGGGGCATAAAAATGAAAACCAGGAATCTTGTTTATTCGCTTTTACTGGCTAGTCAAATAATCAGTGGTGCTTCGGCGAAAGAACTAGCTGGCGGCACTCCCCCTGGTGCCAAGAAAACAGTGCAAGCGGCCAAACCCGCTGCCGAGAAAGTAGAAGCCGCAGCCAAGTGCCCAATGGGCTACGCTAAAGATGGGACACGTAAACCCACAGCTCTCGGAGCCTATTCGATTGGCGACTGGTGGCCCAATCAACTGAACCTGAAAATACTCGACCAGAATTCACCGCAGAGCAATCCACTGGGCAAGAATTTCAGTTACCCCGATGAGTTCAAAAAACTCGATATTGAGGCGGTAAAAAAAGACATCAATACTTTGATGACAACATCACAAGACTGGTGGCCAGCTGACTTTGGTAGCTATGAAGGGCTATTTATTCGTATGGCCTGGCACAGCGCTGGAACTTATCGTACAGCTGATGGCCGTGGCGGCTCAGGGTATGGCACCCAACGATTTGCGCCTCTCAATAGCTGGCCAGATAATGCTAACCTAGATAAAGCCCGTCGCCTGCTCTGGCCCATCAAACAAAAGTACGGTGACAAAATCTCTTGGGCTGACCTGATGGTCTTAGCCGGTAACTGCGCCCTTGAATCATCGGGCTTGAAGACCTTTGGCTATGCTGGCGGCCGCGCTGACGTTTTCCAACCGCAAGAAGATATTTATTGGGGCCCAGAAACTAAGTGGCTGGGAGACAATCGTTATACAGCCAACCACAAACTCGAGAACCCTCTAGCTGCTGTTCAAATGGGGCTTATCTACGTCAACCCAGAAGGACCAAATGGCAAGCCAGACCCACTAGCAGCAGCTAAAGATACAAGAGAAACATTTGGTCGCATGGCGATGAATGACGAAGAAACAGTTGCTCTAATTGCTGGCGGACACACCCTGGGTAAAGCCCATGGCGCAGCAGATCCAAGCAAATATGTAGGACCAGCACCTGAAGCTGCCAGCATAGAAGAACAAGGCCTTGGTTGGAAAAACAGCTTTGGCAAAGGCAACGGTGATGCCACTATCACTAGTGGCCTGGAAGGCGCTTGGACTACGACACCTACCAAGTTTTCAAACGGATATTTCGACCATCTATTAGGCTTAGAATGGGAGCTAACCAAGAGCCCAGCTGGCGCACAACAATGGACTCCAAAAGGAGGCCTGGCTAATGGTACAGTGCCAGACGCTCAAGATCCGACAAAAAAACATGCGCCTATGATGTTCACTACCGACATCGCCCTAAAAGTCGATCCAATTTACGCGCCTATTTGCAAAAGATTCCAAGAGAACCCACAAGAGTTTAGAGAAGCTTTTGCCAAGGCCTGGTACAAGCTCACCCACCGCGACATGGGGCCAGTCTCAAGGCTTCTTGGCCCCACAGTTCCTCCGGCTCAACTGTGGCAAGACCCTATTCCTGCTGCCAATTATAAGATGATCGGCAACCAAGAAATCTATGCTCTCAAAGGCAAAATCATGGCTTCCGGGCTAACGATCCCTCAGCTGGTTTCCACGGCCTGGGCATCGGCTTCTACCTTCCGCGGCTCTGACAAACGTGGTGGTGCCAACGGTGCCCGTATTCGCCTCGCTCCGCAAAAAGACTGGGAAGTAAACAATCCAGCCGAGCTAGCAAAAACCCTGCAGACACTGGAGAAAATTCAAACTGAATTCAACAGTGCTCAGACCGATGGTAAGAAAGTATCCCTGGCAGACTTAATTGTCTTGGGTGGATGCGCTGCAGTTGAGGCCGCGGCCAAAAACGGCGGACAGGAAGTTCATGTACCCTTTGCACCGGGCCGTACGGATGCTTCTGCAGAACAGACTGACGCGGCTTCATTTGCCGTGCTGGAACCAACTACTGATGGCTTCCGCAACTTCCGTGGTCACAACCTAGATAGATCGGTAGAAGAGAAGTTGATTGATCGCTCACAACTACTCACTCTCACCGCCCCCGAAATGACCGTACTGATCGGCGGCATGCGCGTTCTCAATACCGACGCCGACCACTCACAACTAGGAGTATTCACTAGCAAACCTGAGAGTTTGACCAATGACTTCTTCGTTAACCTGCTCGATATGGATACTGTCTGGAAGAAGTCCAGCACCAATGAAAATGTCTACGAAGGACGTGACCGCAAAACCGGTAAAGTCAAATGGACAGGCACTGGAGTCGATCTCGTATTTGGTTCAAACTCACAACTGAGAGCGATTTCTGAAGTGTACGCCAGTGCTGACGCCAAGCAGAAGTTCGTCCGTGACTTCGTGGCAGCATGGAACAAGGTAATGAACCTCGACCGCTTTGACCTCGAGCCCTCGGTGCGCGATGGCTCTAAAGATGAGGCCATTCGTCAGCTCTTATAACCAAAGAGCTGAAATGACAACGGGAAACTAGAAGGCTCCGGAACTCAAAGTTACTTGGCTGCTACTTCGAAGCGACATGACTGTGCACTCTTGTAATAATTGGTTCAGGATCAATCTTGCATTTGAAAAGTGACATACTCGATGGCGGGTCGTGCAAAAGAAAGAGCGACCCGTCGCGTCCGACCATTATCTGAACACCGAGGTCGCCACCGCCTCGATTTGGGAAACCAACAATCCAGCGATTGCCGAGGTCTTCATAGGCAACAGCCTTCGCCTCATAGAAAAGCGCGCGCGAGGCTCGCATCTCAACGAGATTGCCACGCCCATTAAGCAGGGCAAAAATCTCGTTCCCCCTCGGCCATAGGTCTCTAGCTGGTTCGCCGGCATAGCCAGAGTTTTTCATGCACTCTTCGGCAAGTGCGACGGCTTCATCTGCCGTCTTAACGGGGCCATGACCAAGTTTGCTTTCTTTGTCGGCCGGAGGAGAAATAGTGTTAATGAGAAAGCAAGCAAGAGCTACAGCAGCCATTCCCACAATCAACATGGTGCGGCCCGATAAAGGAAAAGAAGTAGTGAAAAATTTGCGGACCATATGGATAATTAACACTTGCCAGCATCATGCTGCCTGATGCGATAACCAACCTTTGGCACAGTTTCAATTATTGATAGACTTTCGTCGTCACCGACATCAATGCGCTGGCGCAAGCGCTTAATACAGGCACGCACAGCCTCTTTCGAAGAGTCCGAATCGGTGTGCCAGAGCTTCTGTAAAAGAGCCTCACCACTGAAAACTTGATTCTTGTTGCGCAAGAGAAACTCAAATACCGCAAATTCACGAGGCATCAGCTCAATTTCTTCACCGCCCCTGGTGACACGATGACTTTCAGAATCAAGGGTAATATCATTGACTTGTAAGATGTTTGAGGCAACACCACCAGAGCGGCGAACAATCGCTCTCAGCCTCGCACTCAATTCTTTCAAACTAAATGGCTTAGCTAGATAGTCATCAACACCGACATCAAGGCCCGTGACTTTATTCTCTACACTGTCTTTTCCAGTGAGCATTAGAATCGGCACTCGATTATGGCTAGAGCGCACCCGCCGACAGACTTCTACCCCGCTCATGCCAGGTAGTTCCCAATCAAGAATAATTGCCTCATAGCTACTAAAGGTGATCAGCTCAAGGGCAGCATTGCCATCACTAACATGTTCAACTACTTGCTGCTGGTTCTTGAGCCAGAGCTTAATTGACTCGGCCACGACCATGTCGTCTTCAACCAGTAAAATTTTCGCCATTACTAAAGAACTCCGTTTTGATTTTCTGTCGGCAGAGTTTAAGGGAAATCTGGGTATGAACTGGAGGCTCTCTCTATCATAGGGGATTTAAGCAATCCACATATATTTTGCCAGAGCTCTGTGACTAAATACGGACAATCGCAAGGATGTTAAAATGCTGGCTGATTTCACCTCTGGCGTTGAAAGTTGAACAAATTCAGACTAGGAATTGTAGCCAAAGGTCTCATTCTCGTATCGATTCCGCTTGTCTTCGAATGCGCCTTCGTTGCAGTTATGGCAAACCTGCAGGCTCAGTCAGAAGCAGCAGCAGTTCGCGCCGAACGCGCTCAAGAAATATCTATTTTAATCAACGATTTGATTAATGAGCTCTACACAGGCCTGCAAACTCTGCACCTAAACGTAGCCGAGTTTTCACCCGGCTCTGCTCACAGCGCGCGAGTGAGCACTGCAAAAGATAAAATTCGCAGACTAACGGAGCTAATTGGCCGCGACCGCCCTCAAGACCAGGCGACACTGCAGGCCGTCAGTCGTGCTGTAGACGACGGCAACGCCCTTGTTGAACAGGCCCAGAAGGCATTCGCTCGCGGTGATGAAGCAGAAGAGCTGCGCATTAGAATTAAATCGCGGCGCTTCGCTGAGAAAATCATTACCCTTAGACTGATTGCTCTCAGCGAAAGACAGAATGCTATGTCAGCAGCAGATCCAGCAGTAGAGAGCGAGATTCGGCAATCTATGCGCAATCAGCTATACGCGGCCCTGCTGCTGAGTATCATTGGCACCGTTGCACTGGCATTCTTCACCACTAGCCTGGTAACTAGACGATTGGCCCATCTGGCTGACAATAGCAGGCGCATTGCCCAAGGGCAAAAGCTCAGAGAGCCCATACCCGGAACCGACGAGATTGCCGAACTCGACCTAAATCTGCATAAGATGGCAGAGGGAATCGATGATCTTCTGCAGCGAGAGCGGATCATCTTAGAAAACGCCAGAGATATTATCTGTGTTGCCGATAACAAGCTAAATATAGTCCAGATCAGCCCCTCGGTAGAGGCGGTGATGGGCGTACCGCAGCAAACACTCGTAGGAGCAAGCTGCACAACACTATTAGAGAGAAGCACTAATCAAGAAGTCATTGGCAAAATTTCAGCTGCAGCCCGTGCGACAGCAGGCAATGTTAGCGGCGACTCTGCCAATAATTTGGCCCATAACTTTGCCCAGAACTATGCCCAAAACTATGAGGGACTACTTAGAGCTGCTAGCGGCAAAGCTTTAAACGTATTGATATCAGTGAGTACAGCTCCTAAAGAGGGAAATCTCATTTTGATCTTTCACGATATTACTAGCCTCAAAGAAGCTGAGCGCCTCAAGCAAGACGTGATAAACATGGTTAGTCACGATCTACGCTCGCCACTAAAGATGGTCGCCCAAACTCTTGAAAAATTTGCCCAAGGTTTGTTTGGCGAGCTTAACCAAGATGGCAAAAAGATGCTGTCTATGGCGGAACAGTCAACTAGTCAAATGTCAGTGTTAATTACTGACTTGCTCGACCTAGATAAAATTGAAAGTGGCGCGCTCAGACTAGCGACTACCAGTGTTTCTAGTCAACAGCTATTAGATAGAGCGCTGGCGCTAAGCAGCGCTCAGGCTCGCCAGGCAAAATGCCAGGTGAACATCGATTGTGCGCAAGGAGTAGTGTCGTGCGATCCAGACAGGGTAAATCAAATACTTACTAACTTAATTGGCAATGCCTTGAAGTTCTCTCCACCCGGAGCTACAGTGACAATCAAAGCCGAATCAAAATCGCAACTGGTACATTTTTCAGTTAAAGATTGTGGTCCAGGTATTCCAGAAGATCTTCGTGAGCGCATCTTTGAGCGATTTGAACAAGTCAGAGATAGTGACCAGAATATCGGTACTGGCCTAGGTCTAACTATTTGCAAAGCGCTTGTGCAATTGCACGGTGGCACCATTTGGGTAGAGAGTAGCACTGTCAGCCCTAGCGGCAGCACATTCATTTTTACGTTACCAGAATTAAGACGGCAGCTAGGTCCAGCTGTCACCAGAACATAATTACATTCACCAGCAAAACTTTTTGCTAGTCCTAAAGTGTTCGGCATTTGTCACAGCTGACGTGATATGTTCACAATCCGAATCTCAAAATAAACATTAGACAACTAGGCTCAGCATAACAAACGGCAAAAGTTCTCCAGTTTTGCCAATCTAAGTGCTCAGGCACAATCATGGAATCTTTGGAGTATTACTAGCTCGCTATAGCCGTCCATATACATGCGCTTCGCTGCGCCTGTAACTGTGCGCGCATGCGCGAGCGCACAAGCCAGCAGATTTACTAACATGAAAACACAAGAAAACTTCCAACCGGAGCCAGAATCGGCTCGACCCAGTGAGTCTTTCGTACCAGCGAAATTCACATTTTCGTCGAATGATTACAACACTACCAGAAGACAAATGGAGGAGCAGACAAAAGCCTCAGCCGTGAATAATGTTGCTGTGGCGCATATGTTAAACGGATTCTCCATCGACTCTAGCTCAGAAGCAAAACATACCAATGTGGTGTGCGAAACTGGTTATGCTAGCTACTATCATCCCACCGGCAATGCCACCGCTGACGGTTCAGCATACACTGCTAACAATCGCTTAAAAGCAGCAGCAGTAGACAACAAACATCCGATGGGAGAAGGGCATGTCTGGCTGGGCTCAAAACTACATGTGAAAAATTTGGACGATGGCAGTCAAGCAATAGACGTGACAGTGCGAGACACCGGTGGATTTGGCCGTCTCTCTACACCAGAGCCAGGAATGCCCAGGTTGATAGATCTCACAGACGCTGCATTTGAAGCGCTTAAAGGCAACAAGTCAAAAGGCCTAATGCCAGTAGAAGTCTGCTATCAATCAGAAGAAATCCGACACAAATCACGCAGCAAAGCCCATCATCATAAATAACAAAGGCAAATCAAAGGAACCGCTAAGGCGAGTTCCTTTGATTTACATGTTGCAAGAAAGTTCTAATTTCACGGCTACTTACTGCGGCAGTCTGCAGCCATACTGGCTTACGTTGCCGATCGAGCAACACTTTGCTCGCCTCAATCTTGGGCAGCCTCTGACTTACGAGTCCAAGAATTTTTCCGTCCTCAGAAATTACAGGGCTGCCGGAAGTGCCTGGAGCGTCTGGAGTGGTAAAAACAACAATATTGGTTTCATCAGTCATAGATACCACAGGGAACTGCTTCCTGATGGCAGCGCCTCCAGCAGCTCCATAGGAGCTGCTGCTAGAAACTTGAAAAACCCCAAGCGAGCGGGTTGAATCTTCGGTGAGAACCGCCAATGCCCTTTTACCAGATTTAGCTTCAGCAAAATCTTGATAGTTCATGCCATCAACCTTAGGTCTCGCCCCAAGCGAAACCCGCAGCAAGGCCAGATCTTTACTTCGATCAAGGGCAATCAATTTTGCCTGGTCCATGTTGCCCATTTCGCCGCGCCCATCGTAGGTACCGACAAGAATAGAT
>CALRJJ020000161.1:0-8993 GCA_943367505.1 Flavobacterium psychrophilum
AAAAGTAGAAGAGCGGCTCTCTATTGGCCGCGAAAATAAAGTAAGCATCGAACTAAGCTATAAAGGACAAACACCGCTAAAATGCGAAGTAAAAGATGATGTGCCCAGTGCCATAGCTATCGGGGGCAACAGCGTTGTTCCAATTTTCAGCTGTCAACTAAAAGCCAATCAGAGCACAAGCCTTAGCTACACACTGCAGCCCAGGCGACGTGGTTCCTATAAATTTGGCAAATTAACTGTCCGCTATTTAAGCGCTCTGGGTCTCACTTGGCGCGAGATCAAGTTTGACCTCGATAAAGACGTAAAAGTATTCAGCGATCTAAAAGCCCTGCATGAGCTTTCAGTTAAGCTCTCACATTCATCAGAGCTAGGGGAGCTGCATCAAAAGAAACGCGGGCAAGGTACTGAATTTGCATCCTTGCGTGAGTATGCTGTCGGTGACGACAGCAAGGCTATAGATTGGAATGCTACCGCGAGGCGAGATCGCCCGGTAGTGCGTACCTATGAAACAGAGCAAGAGCAACGACTACTAATTTTGGTTGATGCTGGTCGCATGATGGTAAGCGATCTAGATGGCCTCACTCGCTTTGACCGTGCTCTCAATGCCGCCCTCTGCCTGGCACTCACGGGTCTAACCCATAACGATCAAGTGGGCATTGGCATCTTTGCCGACAAACCCTTGCTCTACTTACCGCCCAAGCGGGGCAAACTCAATATGAACCGCATACTTGAGGCCACCTTTGCTGTCGAACCACGCATGGTAGAACCAGACTATGCCGGTATTCTCTCTTACTTTGCTTCGGCGCAAAAAGGGCGCTCACTGATGGTAGTGCTCACCGATTTGACCGACCCAACTGGCTCCCAAGCTCTTTTAAGTGGGCTGGCGAACCTGGCACCACGTCACCTACCATTCTGTGTCACCTTGAAAGATCGCCAGGTTGTAAATTTAGCCAATAGCAATGCTGAAGCTCTAAAGGAGAAAGCACTGCAATCAAAGAAAAAGAGCGACACAGTAGAAGCAATTTACAAGAAAGCAATTGCCATTGATTTGCTCAGCCAACGTGAAATAGCCCTTTCTGTGCTAACAAGACGAGGCTGCCTGGTGCTCGATTGCCCGCCCCAAGATCTATCTGACAAATTAGTAGAAAAATATCTCGAAATAAAATCGCGAGCCCGACTTTAATTGAGGAAGACAATGGCCAGCTCAGCTAACTCTAACCGGGCAAGCTCTATGCGCTTAGCCGTGATTGTAGCAACACTGGTGACCTGTCTAGCCCTTACGAACACAAGGGCACAGGCCGATAACAGCAAAACTCTTAGCGGCTACTATCAAGCAGGCATAGAGGCACTGAAAGCCAATGAAACAGCCAAGTGCAAGCAATATGTCAGCTTACTAAGAGGCACTAGCGGCGGTGCGCAGTCTGCCAATGTTCTAGAAAGCCAATTACTCTGCAAACATGGCCGTTTCAAAGAAGCCTTAGCTCTCTTGAATCAATCGCTCAAAAGCCAACCCAATAGCGCCTCGCTGCTGGCGCAGAGAGCTGTAGTTTATGGCTACACTGATAATGAGGAGCAATCTTATAACGACTATATTGCCGCTTCTAAGTGCAGCAGCATCACTAGCGACGATTGCTACACTATTGTCAAAGGTTTAAGCGAATACGATAAATGGGATGAGGCCATAGCCATCGCCCAAATAGGAATCAAGCAGAAACAAGCAAACGGAGCACTTTACGCTCTTGCTGGTGACGTGGCTCGCAAACTAAAAAAGCTCGAACTCGCAGAACAATACTTAGAAAAAGCCCTTGCCATTGGGCCAGCCAAAGCCTCCACTTTTCAGGAGTTAGCTTCACTGCATAAAGTCATGAAAAAATGGCCAGCGGTCATAAATGATTGCAAGAGACTAAAGCAATTGATAGCCGATCCCGACAAACATCTCACTTACGCTCGTTGTCTTGAAATGAGCGGAGAAGCCCATATTGAACTAAAACAGTACGAAGAAGCAATAGTTGATCTTAGTAACGCCTTCAAGATATCACCACTAAAAAGCTCCATTCTAAAACAACGAGCCAGCGCCTACGAAAAGCTCGGCAAAAAAGCCCTGGCGCAAAAAGATCTGGCCGCAGCAAAGCAGATAGACGATTCATACTAGAAGAAAATTCGACTTAGACCAGATCGTTATCGCAGGCGTACTTTACCAGGGCCGTGCGACTCTTCAAATTGAGTTTCTTGCGAATACGAGAAGCGTGCAACTCCACGGTAGACTCTGTCAAGAACAAACGCTGGGCAATCTCTTTGTTGGCGAATCCAGAAGCAATAAGCTTAAGCACTTCCATTTCGCGCGACGAGAGTGGCGGTGATTCTTCTTGACTGGCTCGTTCATCGGCTCGGCTTATCACTTTCGGTGCCGGAGCTTTCGCCGCAACCTCTAGGGCATTGGTGAGCTGCTGAGTGAGGTTGCCGAGAAGATTCATATGGAAGAGTTGGTCTTTCACTTGGTGATAGGTCTGGCAATGCGACAAAGCAATAGAAGCTTGAGCTGCAGTCAATTCTATTGTCTCGAGATCGGCCTCACTCCAGGCTCGACTATGGTCCCCCACCACTAGAATGACGACACCATATTGAGTGCCTTGATGAGAAAGCGGTGCTCCAGCCATAGCTCTAATTCCACTCTCTAAAAGTACGTCGGTATCACTCTCACTAAGCTGCCCACTTTTTCTTAGTTGCTCTACCTCATTGACAGCAACAGTTTTCTGCTGAAAGAGCGACAGCGCAAACATGGGGAACTGCCCCGTACGTCCCAGCCCCAGAGGCGAGAGGTCTGGCTCGACATACTCATGAGTGACCATCGGGTGAGATGGACCATCAGTGCGAATGACCAAGCAACGCGTAGCCTTGAACATGCGTCCGAGACTGTCAGCGAGAGCTTGCAACAAATGATCGCGATCTAGAGAGGAATGCAGTTTGCAGACTGTTTGACGCAGCCAGCGCTCAAAGCCCATTCGCTTGGTCGCCTCGTCAAGATCGTCAGAGCCCTGCGTGCTAGCTCTCCCGGCACCACCTCGGCTGGAGCGACTGGCACTATTCGTATTTGCAGCCGAATCACCAGCATCGCCACTGGCAAGGAAATCACGAGGAATAAACTGCAAGCGCACCAGCGAGTCACCATCACCGGTCAAAGAAACCAATGCGGCAGCACAACCAATTTGCCTCAAATCAGATGCTGAGACAGAAAAACAGCTACTGCCATCGGCCCGAGCAAGCGACTGCTGCAGGGCATCAAGGAAATTCTTGGAGCCCGGGAATACCTTGGCCAATGGCTGTCCAATTAGACTTTTGCCTCCAGCGGCAAAGAGGCTACAAGCGCTGGTATTAGCACTCTCCACTGACAAAGTTTGACGCTTCAATAGTACAGTCGGCAAAGTCGACTCGACAGCTGGCTGAACCACCGTTGTCTCATCGGGCTCAAGACAGCGAACAAGATGAACGGCGAGCATACGCGCAATCACCTGACCTAAATCAAGCAATTCTTCCGAAAATCCACCGGCTGAAACAGCTCTCTCCATAAGCACAAGACCAATAATTTGCTTGGCTAGAACCACAGGAAAGAGCACCGCGGCACTATCATTTTTAGAACCACAGAATTCTTCTAGAGCCCTGAGAGCAAGTGGTGTTTCATTACCGAGAGAAGTTTCGCCAAGAGGCACCCACTGCTCTTGGCGCAAAAGACTATGAAGCTCACTGCGAGCGGCGATCTCTAAGCCTTTAGGTATTACTTTGGCGAGGACTTCGGCGCTAGCATCACTAGAGACAAAGGCAAGGCGACTAAGTTTAAGACCATCAAAATATGCATCAGGGGTGACTCGAAACAGAGCGCCTGAGTTTAGCTCAAGAGCAGAACAAATAGCGCCCATATCTACTTGAAAATCGGCTTGTACAGCGTCATTTCCACTCTGGTCCTGACCAGCCCTCGATTCGCTTAAATGCTGCAACAGTTTAACGACAGGAGAGAGATGAATCTCATGCTCATGTTCTGTTGAAATTTTCTCAGAACCACTCATAGCTTTGAACAAGCCTGCGAACACATGAAAGGAACTTGGGACGGGGATAATTTACTAATTGCCAACGGCCATTGACAGTCAACTGCTTATTTATTGAGGTCTCTAGATGACCTTGCTATCTCCAACATATCGCAAACCTGGGATTTGCCTAGTACCCAGTCGGGTGATCTCGCAACTTGTACCAAGGATAGGCTTGCAAGAGCAAGCAAAGAGGCCCACTTACAAGCTTTTAGTACACAAAATTAGGGCCGGGGGAAGGCATGGGCCATCTACCATTGCAGACTTCAACTAGAAACCCTCCAGAGCCGGCGACCAAGATTTAATATTAATCCAGGGCTGCCAGGAGAAGGCAAGGCGGCCTAATCGCCCACAGAATCAACAATTCAGCCCCTTCCACCTGACAACAAGATAGTATAGAATTAATATATGTGAATATGATCTATTGGGAGTCCTTAAGTAAATGGCCAGCGAATCCTCAGCCAAAAAACCTTCTGCTAAAAGCTCTTCTTTGCGCAACCTAAAGCGCCAGTTTGGCCGCCGCATGGTTGAAACGCTGTTGATGTCACCCACACTTGTTGACGATATTGACAAGATCAGAGCCGCTGGCGTCAGAATCAGACTGGTTGACGGACCATGCCGCGCCTATTACGACCGCAAGAAACGCACGATCTATATCGGTCGCTGGTGTCCACGCAACTATAAGCTAATTAGCATTGCCCACGAATTCGTACACGCTCTTGTTAAACCGACCATTGACCCAGTACCTGGTCAAACCGGACGGCAAGAGTTCATCAATCGCTGTCTAGAAGAAGAAACAGAGGCAATTGTCCACGAAATAGAAATCGTCAAAGACTTGCTCAAGGCTGATATTCCAGTCGACCCCAAAGAGCTTGAGTGGCTTAAGCGCTACAAGCGCGGAGGGCGCAAGGCTATTATCAAGGCTCTAGAGAAAACCATCACCTCAACGACTGGTGAAGATTATCCTGAGTATTACGGCAGTTGGTACGACGAAATCGTGCCTGTTTCTCAACGCTTGCCATAGCCCTGAGAGCTAGAGACTCAAATTAGAAAGGCTGGTTAAACCGAATAAGCCAGGCTAGGGAAATCTTCGTTTTCTTCCACTGAGTCGATTGTGAATGGCTCTGTGGTCAAGGCGCAGGCGTCCGGAAGTAAGCGCCGAATCTCTTCAGCAATGTAGCGAGCCTGAACAATGCGGCTGTGTAAGTGAATTGTCTCGTATTCAAGCCTGATACGAGTGCCATCAACAGCTGTTACTTCTCTGTGGCGAATCAGGTTAGTAGCCTGGCGCAAAACTTCTTGCGGGGTTTTTATCACAGCCCGAGAATGTGTATGAGGAAGAAGGCTGCCAGTAGCATCATAGGTGCGATCAATCCAGGCTTCACCAGCAACACGGATTCCAGCTCTTTCACCAGCTTGCAATAAAGTATTGCCGGCTGGGCCTACCAAAACGAGCCAGCGGTCATACTCAGCCAAGGCCTTAGCGACAATCGTAGCGATACGAATATCGTGGCTCATTTGCCGATAGAGGAAACCATGAGGGCGCACTTGGGTAACTTCTAAACCAAAAATGCGGGCCATACCGGAAAGGGCGCCGAGTTGATAGAGCACCGAAGCTCGCAACTCGTTAGAAGACAAATGTATTTCTCTACGGCCAAAACCAGCGATGTCAGGATAGCCTATGTGAGCACCTAGAGCCAAACCGTAGTAACGAATGCTCTCCAGAGCGGCTTCCATCAAAACAGGGTCACCAGAGTGGGCGCCGCAGGCGACATTGGCAGATGTGACGAAAGGAAGTACTTCCTGCTCGCCCTCGACCCGGTAGGGACCATAACCTTCACCAATGTTGGTGTTGACGTCAACTCCTGTTGACAAAAGAATTCTGGCATTGCTAGGCGCGAAAACAGGTTGCGCTGCCGACTGTGGTTGGGCTTCGCGACCGCCGCGGCCTCTTTGATGCTTAGTTCTACGCATCGAAAATTGCTCCTAGGATACCCACAGCATAGTGGGAAGGCTAAGTTTAGCAGTTTAAGGGTAATTCTTTAACATCAGAGTAAACCCTATAGCTTTGTGTGAAGCTAGAATTAAAATGGTGTCATACCACTTTTGCAGCGAGCCTTCGATTGACTACTCCGAAAAATCGCCTAAATCCGGCTTTCGCTTTTCTTACCGTGCTCGTAGCCGGTAGCCTCTGGCTCACGCCTAATTCAAGCAAAGCCACAGTTGGCCCGGGTGAAAATCCAGTACAACTGCGCTTTGCCGCCATGGATGCAATCTTGCACGGCAATAACAAAGACGCCTTAGATTTATACGAAACCGCTATTCAAGAAGCTTCACAGCAGTACGGTGAGACCTCTACTTTTCTCGCTGACTTATATTACGAAGCCGGCACAGCAGCTCTCGACAGTAGCCAATTTCCTGTAGCGGAGCGCTACCTCACTCTGGCCGTGAAAATAAACCCATATTCAACCATGGCAAAAATCAAACTGGCCGAACTCTATCGCCTCCTAGAACGCCCCGACGAAGCCTCTAAAGAATTTCGCCAGGCAGTGCAAATCAACCCCTCTCCGGTCACAAGGCAAGCTTATATTCGTTGGTTAGCGACCAATGGCCGCACGCCTCAAGAGAATGCTATCGCCACGCAAGAATCTCTGAAGCTAGCCATGCTCACTTCTCGCAGCAATGAAAACAGTCGACAGCTTAATCTCAACAGCAAAGGCAAACAAGCAGCAACCGGTTCACAGATGACTGTTCTTCCGCCAGCCTTGATCGCGCCCTTAGGCAAAGAAAAGGCGGCGGAAACGCCTCCTGCCACAATAAAAAATGATGCCAAACCAAAACCAGCAATTAGCCTATTTCCTTTCAAGTCTGTTGCCAAAGAGCAAGCTTTAGAAAAAGAAAAAGAAAAAGAGAAAGAGAAAGAGAAACTAGAAAAACAGCGCAAACAAGAAGCAGCCAAGCAAGAAGCTGCAGCGAAAGCGCGCATAGCTGAAGAAAGAGAAAGAGAACGGGAACACGAAGCGCAGCTCCGCAAAAAGGCAAGCGAAGCAAAAGCCAAAGCTGCCGCTCCAGCGAAAAAAGCGGAAGTTAAGCCAGCAGCAGCAAAGCCAGAAGAGAAAGCTGCTCCAGTTAAGGTCGAAAAAGTAGAGAAAATCGAAAAGAAAGAACCAAAGCAGGAGCCTAAGAAAGAACAGCCCAAAGCTGTTGAGCAACCAAATATAGTGCCATCACCACAACAGCCTTCTTACCCGCAAACGATTTACGGTGTACCTGTATCGGTGAAGAAACCCACCGGTAAAGCAGCCCGGACAATGGTTCCACCGCCGCCACCCATGCCGATCTTCCCTGGTGTGCAGCCGATGATGCGCCCGCCTATGCCAAACTTCCAGGCTCCACCACAACAAGTACAACAACAAGCCCCGGTAACAAAACCAAAACCAGCAGCTAAACCTAAAGCTGAAGTCAAAGAGCAACCTGAAGATAAGCCACCACCCATGACCAATCAATCAGAGAGCGAACCAGAATTCATTCTTGATTGGGGCGAAGTCAAACCGAAAGGGAAGAAAGGCAAGTAATTAAACGGCCTGTTTCTTACTTGTTCTTATTCCTGGAGGCATTGCTATTAAGGGTGGCGAAGTTAGAAGTGACGCCACCATTAGCATCAGCAGCTGGTTCAGGTGTAACAGAAGTAGTGGAAGCTTCAGCAATTCCGCGACCTCGTCCTGCGGCGTTGGGACGCAACCGCTTTAGTTGATCCGCAGTCAAAACCGATCGCATCGACAAGAAATCATTAAGCATGAGCATTTCAGCTTGCTCTTGCACTTTGCGCAATTCAGCACGCTTAGCCCTAATTTGCTCTGGGCTATAAGAGGGATCAAACATCATATCGCGCATTTCCAGGCGCTTAACCTTTATTGCCGCTTGCAGCTCTTTTGCTTGACCTTTGGCTTTGCTACGTTGCTCGGTTATACGCGTTTTCTGTTCATCAGTGAGGTTTAGCTGAGAGAGATCAAGCGGGCTGCGATTCATACCACCGCTATTGTTACCCATACGCATCTTCATACCAGCACCAGCAAATTCACGCTTACGGCTGAGGCCGTCAAATCGCGGGTTCGCACCGGGAGCACTAAACCCGGGGCCAGCACCTGGCGCAGTATCAGTTTCTACGCCTTGGGCCGCAGCCTCTTGGGCGCGTCGAGCACGTTTAATTTGCCTTACTCTACGGCCAAAGCTATCAGCGTCACTCTGAGATTCGACACCTTCTCCGCCACCCTGGGCCAGAGCCACCGGCAAATAAGCACCAGACAAACTCGACACCAGCAGTAGAGTCAGACTGGCGGTACCAGCAAGAAAAAGTCTTTTGCTAAAACCGCTACAGTTTAATCGCATACAATCCATCCTCGTTAGTATTGATGCCAAAATCAGAGGCACTGTCAATTGTTTCGTAGTCATAAACGGCAACTATCTCTTCTGAATCGTTGACGTTGTTTTTGTTAGTGTCACGATCGCCTTGCTTATTGCTGGCTAACATTTTTTCAGTGGTAGTCTCTTCCTTCACGAGCTTAGGCGCTGCTGAAGTATCAGGTTTCACAGCCACTTTGGAAGAAGAATTAGTAGAAGTGTCTTTAATCGCCTTGCCTGGAACATTAGTAATCTCATTGGTATTCTCATTAGCATTAGCCAGTTCACGGCCATTATCGGGCGCCGCACTGCGCTCAACTTCTTTTACCGGCGCCGCCTCTTTTATTGCTGGAACTACTTTGGCGGGCAGCTGCGCTACTTTGTTCACTGCTGTTGGAGCCGAGCTAAACTGACTGAAGGCAAAGAACAGAGCCAAAATAGAAGCAGCGCTCGCCAAAATGTAGGCAGTCTTGATACCCCCAGCCGGAGAATTAGAACGAGCGCTAGGGCGCG
>CALRJJ020000162.1:0-8940 GCA_943367505.1 Flavobacterium psychrophilum
GAAGCCACTAGAGAAGAACCGCCTCCTCAAGATTCTTGAGGAAGCCCGTAGCAAAAGAGGACACAAGCCATGACGCACAGCAATTACAAGTGCATCAGCACTGGCAATCCTCAGATGGATGAAATTCTCAACGGAGGCTTTCCCAGCAACTCCATAAATATCATTATGGGCCAGCCAGGCACCGGCAAAACAATTTTTGCTGAGCAACTGGTTTTTCATCATGCCAGAGAAGAGAAGGATGATCGTCCAATTCTTTACGTCACTACTCTGTCAGAGCCAGTGGCTAAAGTTCTCATGTATCTGCAAAGATTTAGCTTTTTCGATGAAAGCAAGGTCGGATCTAGCGTTCACTACCAGGAAATTGGCAGCCAGTTAAGCGAGCATGGAATCGGCGCATTGGTTCCATTTATAGAAGAGGCCATCCATTCTCTTTCACCCAAAATTATCGTGATCGACTCGTTTAAAGCTTTGCACGATCTCGCCGAGTCGACCCAACAAATGCGCCGTATGCTCTACGAACTAACAGGTTTACTTACCGCCTATCAGACCACCGTATTTCTGCTGGGCGAATATACTGATGAACATGCCCAAACCTTGCCCGAATTCGCAGTAGCCGACGGCATTTTGCAATTTCTTCGCAGCGCGCTCAGCACAAGAGACGAACGCTTCTTACGCGTCCTTAAGTTGCGCGGAAGTAGCTATCTAGAGGGCCTCCACGGCTGCAAAATTACTTCTTCCGGCCTTGATATTTTTCCCCGACTCGTAACTCCTAAAGTAGCCGAAAGTTATGACGCTCAAAGAGAGAGAGTCAAGTCTGGTATTGAAGGTTTTGACCCCATAGTTGGCGGCGGATTACTAAGAGGCAGCGCCACAGTTGTTGCTGGACCAGCCGGTGCAGGCAAGACAACTTTTAGTTTGCAATTCGCCTTGGCGGGCTGCAAAGAAAATGAGCGCAGTTTATACGTAAATTTCCAGGAAAACCCCTCACAGCTGGCCCGTCTAATAAAATCGCTGGGTACGGATCTAGAAAAAGTTCAGGCTGAAGGCTTCGAGCTCATGTACGTTTCTCCAGTCGAGCTGCAAATTGATAGCGTCATTGTCAAACTGTTTGGCCTGCTTCAAGAAAAAAACATAAAACGGGTGGTAATTGATTCAATTAGTGATTTCTCTAGGTCATCCAGCGATCCAGACAGACTGCACGACTACCTCTATTCACTTCTTCAGCACATGTCATTGAAAGGCGTGACCACGCTGATGACCTACGAAACCTTTGGTGGTCTCCTCGACGACGGCAAAGACTCTAGTTCAATTAATCGATTCAGCAATATGTCAGACAATATTGTCCTGCTAGGGCTAGGTCGCGACCCTGACTATGTTAGAGACATTCGTTGCATCAAAGCTCGCGCCACACAGCACGACCGCAAGGCGCACCCGTTCGAAATCACTAGCAGTGGATTTCGCCTGTCATAGACTGAGCTACTTAATATGGGCGGGAGCGCGCTCAGTCATCTGCAAGCGAATACCGCGGCCGTCCATTTCGGCCAAGAAAAGCTTGGTAGGCACGGTGGTTTCTTGCCGCAGAACACCGCGCTCGGTGATATCGCCCCGAGCAATCATCTGGGCCACGATTGAAGCAGGGAAAGCAGTCATACGCATCATGGCAGTAAGACCAGCAGCTTGATCGGCATAATCAATACAATCCCAGACGATTTGCACAGGCTTTTTATCTTTCAAGCCCGAAACCATAACCCTTACCAAAACCACATCTGGCTCATCTTTGGGCAGCTTATCGCTGAGAAGTTTGAACAACAAATCACGAGGCACAACCGGTCCAGAGGCAGTTTCAACTGCTTCTTTGGACATCATGCCCAACTCTTTAAGCATATGGATGGCATCACAATGGCCAGGATAGCGAATAGTTTTATAGTCGAGGTGCTGCACTCGGCCCAGATAACTCTGGGGCAAAGTGGAAATTCCACCAGAGGTATTGAAAGCTTCCATGGTGCCAAATGGTCGAGGAAATTCGATTGATTCGTTATCCGAAAGTGATGGCACTGAGAAAATTTTGCCATCTCTCAATACGGTGCAGTCTTCGTTGTATTCGTTGATCAAGCCGTCAATTGAGAAAACTTGGCAGTAATCCATGAAGCAATCATCAGGATTGGCTGGCAGACCGCCAACACGCAAGCGAATATCGTAAATTTCATCGAAGCTCTCGGCGGCGCTAACAGCCAATAGTGATACTAAACCTGGTGCCAAACCCAGATCAGGAATGATAGTTACACCCTGTTCTTTAGCCAATTCGTCAAGCATGAATTCTTTGGCAACAATTTCTTCGTTACCGCCAAGATCTACAAAGTGAGTTTTAGTAGCAAGAGCAATCTTAGCTAGTTCGTAATTATGCTTGTAAGTAATGCAGCTAACAGCCACATCAATTTCAGCCATTAACTGGGCCAATTCTTCTTCATTGGTGACGTCTAACTCGACAGGAATAATCTTCTCGTCAGGCAAGCGCTTGACTAGCTCTTTGAGGTTTTCAGTGTTGCTATCAGCAACCACTACTTTTTCTACTTTAGAGCCGCGAATTAAGTCATAAGCTACGGCATAGCCCATCTTTCCGGCACCGAGAACGAGAAATTTCACAATATACCTCTATCTACCTGCATATCCAAGAATCATAAATAATACTACCTAATAGGTAGAGCGGCGCTTACCGCCATCCACACAAATTGTCGAACCAGTTATGTAAGCAGCTTGAACCGAAGCAAGGAAAGCCACCACAGAAGCGAACTCTTCGGGAGTGCCAAGCCGACCAGCCGGAATACTGGCCAAATACTCACGGTTATAATCTTCTTCACTCTGTCCACTTTTTGCCATTCGGGCAGCCATTAAATCAGTAAGCCGATCCGTGGCAATGGCGCCCGGTGCCACACAGTTAACGGTAATATTGTGCGCCGCCACCTCGCTGGCCAAGCCCTTGAGCATAGCTGTCACAGCGGCTCTGAGCGAATTTGAAATTGCCAGTCCGTGAATAGGTTCCATCACAGACAGGGAGGTAACACAAAGAACTCGGCCAAAATTGCGCTCTTTCATACCAGGCAAAAAGGCACAATTAAGTTCAGCCACAGATTGAAACAGCTGTTCAAATCCGGCCTGCCAATCAGCGGCCGATGTCTGAGCAGTATCGGTAGGCTTAGGACCGCCGACATTGTGCACGAGAATATCGAGACCAGAGTCTTTAAAGGTCTTATCGACAAAAGCAATTAGCTCTTTGCGGCTACTTTCCTGGCTGAGGTCAGCACTAAAAATATGAAGCGGTGCGTTTTTACGCCAAAGTCCAGCAGCTAGGGCCTCCAGGTTCGCTTGATCACGCGATGCCGCAATCACTTCAACACCTTCAGCACTAAGGGCCTGGACAATGGCCCGGCCAATGCCCTTAGAAGCTCCTGTAACGAGAGCCTTTTTACCGCGAATACCTAAATCCATAGTCTTCGGTCCTTCTAAATAAAGTTCGGTAATTCTACATTCTGTATTTGTAAGAAATAGTCTTAGCTTCGGAGAAGAACTCTAGGCTATAGCGTCCGCCTTCGCGACCCATGCCAGAAGACTTTTGGCCACCAAAAGGCGTTCTCAAATCGCGAGCAAACCAAGTATTGATCCAAATCAAACCAGCTCTAATTTGAGTACTGGCTCGGTGTAAGCGATCGATGTCCTGGCTCCACACCGAGGCAGAAAGGCCATAGGGAGTGGAATTAGCTAGTGCGATTGCTTCTTCTTCACTGTCAAAAGGCAGAATCGGCAAGGCTGGACCGAATATTTCTTCTTGCAAGAAACGAGACTCGATTTCTAAACCGGTAAATACAGCTGGACTCAAGAAATTGCCATCACCAAGAGCAGTGAGGCGCTCACCACCACAGAGTAGGTGGCCTTCTTTTTTGCCGATAGCTAAATAAGACTGCACTTTCTCCATGTGTTCACGGGCAATTAGAGCTCCCATCTCGGTTTCTTTATCGAGAGGATCGCCGACTTTTATTTTGCGCACACGTTCAACAATCTTCTCAACTACTTCTTCGTATACTTTGCGCTCAACAAATAATCTTGAGCCAGCTAAACAAATTTGGCCTTGATTGCGGAAAGCGGCCCTTACAGCAGTGGGAATGGCTTCATTTAAATCAGCATCAGCAAAAATGATGTTGGCACCTTTACCACCCAGTTCAAAGGAGAGCTTCTTCATCGTGGCACTAGCAGCCTGCATAATGGCTCGGCCAGTAGAAGTTTCGCCAGTAAAAGAAATTGATCGCACATCCGGGTGGCGAGTGAGAGCTTCACCAGCACCGCCAGCACCAAAGCCCTGGACGATATTCAAAACGCCATCTGGTAGGCCGGCAAGCACAGCCACCTGGGCTAACAAGTAAGCTGTATAAGGCGTCCACTCGGCGGGCTTGAGCACAATGGTATTACCCATAGCTAGAGCTGGTGCAATTTTCCAGGTAGCTAGATAAAGAGGAAGATTCCAGGGAGTAATTAGACCGCAGACTCCTAGCGGCTCGCGTACGGCAATATGTCTTTCATTCTCGGCAGTAGAAAAAGCTTCTTCGACATAGCTAGGGGCAAAATCAGCAAAGAACTGAAAATTGAAAGCCGAACGAGGAATATCACCATCAAAGCTCTCACTGATAGGTTTGCCACTATCTATACTCTCGGCAATAGCAAATTCTTCACGCCTGGCCAAAATCAAATCAGCAATCTTGCGCAGAACATTGCAGCGCTCACGCACCGACATCCGCGGCCAGGGGCCTTTTTCAAAGGCATGTCGGGCAGCTTTCACAGCAGCATCGATATCATCAGCGGTACCAAGGGCAACAGTGGCATGAGCCTTACCCGTAGCTGGGTTAATCGATTCGAAAGTCTCCTTGCCAGAACCAGCCTTAAATTTCCCTCCGATGAAGTGCTCAATCTTTTTCAGATCGAGATTGAGAGAGCTGGCTACTGTAGCGTTAGACATTTTCTACTCCTTACCCCTTTACTAATCGGCAAAAGCCGCTATTGCTTTGATTTCAATGTAGTTGCGCCCAGGCAGCTTAGCCACCTGCACAGTGGTTCGTGCTGGTGGATTTTCCATAGAGAAATAGCGACTGTAGACACCATTGTATTTTTGGAAGTCATTCATGTCGGCAAGAAAGACAGTTATGTCGACAACATTTTCGAAGCCGAGATTAGCGGCAGTTAAAACAGCCCTGAGGTTTTCAAGAACACCTTTTGTTTGCTCTTCAATATCGTAAGCAACCACCGCCCCGTTGGCATCAAAAGTAAGCCCAGCTTCAATGCCGCTTTTTGGATCACGGCAGCCCTGACCAGAAATGAAGAGCAAATTGCCAACCTTGAGTGCATGAGAGTAAGAACCCAAAGGACTGGGCGAGGCTTGACCTGGATTAATTGCCGTTTTAAAAGAAACTGCCATTTTATTCCCTATGCTAAAGCATTGGTTTTACACCATGAAATAGAAGTCGAGGCCGCTTTGAGCGAATTTATTAAGGTAAGAGTTTGTCCCTAGAAGAATAAGCAACTTACTGAGAAGATTACTAGACGAATTTATTGGCTGATAAAAGTTACTAACCAAAATGCAGACAAACTATATGCCATCCCAATTGACAACGCCGAGCGACAGCACCCTGCCCTGGCAGCCGCTTTTCACCATCGAGCGCAGCGGCAGAAAAGAAGTGACGGTCTACGGCATTATTAGCTTGGTAGAAGGCGTTCAATCTAAGAGCGATCAATTGCAGTCAATTGCTACTGTCAAACCGCTAGTACAATTAGGTGATATCAACTATCAACTGTGGAGTCGCTCACTACTCAAACCATGGCAACTGATACAGCATTTGCCGATCTTAAAGAGACACTTTCCTCAGCTAAAATCTGAACATCTTGCTTTGTTCATGGCATCCCATAGCGCCGAACCCAGACATCTTGAATTGCTTGAAGAAATTATCGCCATCACCGGCGCCAGCGAAGATGGGCTTAAGTGCCCACCAGCTGTTCCGATTTCAAGCGAGACAAAAGATCAGATTGGTGAAGGCGAAGAAAAAGCCAGAAGGCGCTTCCACAATTGCAGTGGTAAACATATCGGCTATCTCTCTGCCATCAAAGCTTCCGCTGGAGACCCAGAAAAATATTTACTGGCCGACCAACCACAGCATGTGCGCCTGAGGAAAGTTTTGTCAGCGCTGATAAAGCGCAGTGAAGAGTCATTATTGAGCACCACCGATGGTTGCCAGCTGCCAAACTATGCTCTTTCAGCCTATGAGATGTCTTACCTCTACCAGAGCCTATTGAGCAATACAGCAGTGGCATTCGAAGACGATCAGATTGCTCAATGTGCGCCCTATTATCATGAGCTAGGCCAATTGATGCTAGCTCACCCGCGAGCCATATCAGGGGCAGGCCGGGTTGATTTTAGACTAATCACCCAAGACCTTTTTGGTGTCTGTGAAGCGCCAATCATCGCCAAAGAAGGGGCCGATGGCTTGCTCGGAGTGGGCATCGGTAGTTGCTCTAAATATCCTCAGGGTCTAGGCCTATGCATCAAGCTCTCAAGCGGTTTTGACAATCGCCACATGGAGCTTATTCTCAAAGAAGTGCTGAAAAAACTAAATTTGATCGGACCACGCCCAGAAAAACGCAAAACTCCAAGAGACATAAAAACCGATCACATCAAAACTTATTTCCATTTTGACGTTACCGGCAATATCTAATTTATGAACTTCTCCTTCGAAAAAATTATCGATATCTCCCAACCGGTAGACGAAAAATCTGCCTGCTTCCCTGGCGATACGCCGTTTTCGCGCAAAGTTACTCTCAGCTATGAAAGTAGCAAAATTATCAATTTAACGGCACTGACTATGAGCCCGCATGTTGGCACCCATGCCGACGCACCGGTGCATATAAAAGGCTCACTAAGCCCAGACAGCACTGCTGACAGTAAAAACGACACTACTGCTGGTGCCATGAGCTTAGCTGCCTTTATTGGCCCGGTTGCGGTAATTGACTTAGCCCCTAGCAAAGCTGGCATCGCTGCTTCAATGGTGGAAGAGAAGCTCAAGGCTGTCAGTGAAAGGGTCAAGCGCGTATTGTTTAAGACCGCTGACACTATCAATTTTGAAGTTTTCGAAGAAGATTATAGCTATATCGAAAGCGATACAGCAGAGCTCTTGGGCCAACTCGGTTTTGTTTTGGTTGGCCTCGACACGCCATCGGTTGACCACATCAGATCAAAAGAATTGTCTACCCACAACGTTTTAGATCGCCATGGTCTAGTATGGCTAGAAAATCTGGATCTGCGAACCGTTGAAGAAGGTGAGTATTTCTTAGTAGCATTGCCACTAAAGTTTATGGATTTAGAAGCAAGCCCAGTGCGCGCAGTACTGCTTAAATAGGAGCATAAGATGTTTGGCAAAAGCTGCTCAATAATAGGCGCTGTCCACATTCATGCTCTTCCAGGAGCGGCGGGCTATAAGGGCAATATGGAAGAGATTATAGAACGCGCCTTGAGCGACGCCACAACCTACCAGAAGGCCGGCGTAGACGCACTTGTGATTGAAAATATGCATGATGTGCCTTATTTAAAAGGTTATGTTGAAGCAGAGACCATCGCCGCTATGGCTGTCGTAGCTAGTGCCATCAAGCGAGAGTGCCACATGCCTATTGGTGTGCAGATATTGGCCGGAGCAAATATAGAAGCACTGGCAGTAGCCCACACTAGTGACCTTGATTTTGTACGAGTAGAAGGATTTGTCTTTGCCCACATAGGTGATGAAGGTATTCACGAAGCCAGTGCCGCTCAAATAGTGAGAAAGCGAGCAGCAATTAAAGCCGAAAAAGTGAAGATATTTGCCGACATCAAAAAGAAACATTCATCCCACGCCATTACCGAAGACATCAGCCTGATAGAAACAGCAACAACAGCTGAATTTTTCAAAGCCGATGGCGTTATTGTCACCGGCATGCGCACCGGCGATGCGCCGCCACCAAGCGCGGTAGGCGAAGTAAAGGCAGCGGTAAAAATTCCTGTGCTAGTAGGCTCAGGAGTCACACCAGATAACATCGCCGCCTTCGCCCAATACGCCGATGCCGTTATTTTCGGAACCTACGCAAAGTTTGATGGCAATTGGATCAACGACGTTGATAGCGAAAGAGTAAAGAGACTGGTAGCGGCCGCTCATAATAACTAGAAAACAAGCTAGAAGCTCTTGCTCTTTGCCAAATCTTTAAATGGATCAAAAGCCGGTCCCTTGGCTGGTTTTGCCACATGCGGAGCAGGTGAGGCAGCAGTTTCAACCCGCGGTTTGCGAACCTTCTTCACTTTCGGCAGACTAACTGTCTTAGGGCGTTCAACAGATTCTGTCTGAGCATCTACAGGTGGATGCTTGCTTACGCTAGCAGTAGTAACACTATCTGTGGTGCTCGCTTCAGGATTACTAGCGGCAGAGCTGCCAGGCAGAACAGTGGGTGAGGAGCCAGTCGAGCTAGCGCTATTAGTGCCTTTAGCCGTATTGTCTGGCGCTGGTGTAACCACAGCTGGAGCTACCACTTTAACAGGAGCAACAATTGCTTGGGGAGTCGGTTTCTTAGAACCATCCATCATCATTTTAATGCCAATACCAACGGTGATAAGCAAGGCTGAGGCAATAGCCACCCAGTGAAAAGGAGTGAGCTTGGCGAAAGGTGAGGTCTTCTTATCATCTTCGCTCTGCGGCATGGTGGGGAAGTCGGTGCGCAGTACCTGGCTCTTCCCAGCCCGAGGAATAGCTGTCTCGAGATCGCGAGTAAGCTCAGCCATGCTTTGATGACGATCTTCGCGATTTTTGGCGAGGGCCTTAAAGACCACAGCTTCTAATCGTTCCGGAATATATAGATCAGGCCGCACCTCAGTAAAACGTGGTG
>CALRJJ020000163.1:0-8923 GCA_943367505.1 Flavobacterium psychrophilum
CAAAAAGGGCTAGACGAAATGACCCGTGTTGTAAAACCAGGCGGACGAGTCGTCAACTTAGATTTAGGCCATTCCACAGTGCCATTATTCGCTCCAATTTTTGATGCTTACTTCAGCAATGTTGTACCTGTAATTGGCGGAATTCTGCAAAACGATCGCCAGGCTTATAAATATTTACCTGAATCTGGCCGTACCTACCCTAGACCAGAAGCCATTTCTGAGATGTTCAGAAAGGCCGGATTGATCAATGTTCGACACATTCCGCAAGCACTGGGCACGGTGGCTCTGCACGTAGGAATAAAGCGGTGACAGGCGCTAGCCCTATTGTTTCTGCGGAGACAGTAGAAAAAAAAGGCCGCTCACTAATGATTGTCTCTGGTGATCATTCAGGCGAAAAGCATGCCTCCAAAATTATCAGAGAGCTAAAAGAAAAAGATCCTAACCTGCACATCTGGGGTGTAGGCGGCTCAGAGATGGAAAAAGCTGGTATGGAGCTGCTCTTCAATAGCGCCGACTATACAGTGGTCGGTATATTCGAAGTAAAAGACTATGTCTGGTTCTTTGCCAAAATGCATTGGACGCTCTTAGCCAATGTAATCAAACGCAATCCAGATGCCATTTTGCTAGTAGATTTTGGCGGCTTCAATGTCGGCTTTGCTCAATCGGTTCGTTCAATCATGCCGATTATTCCTGGCGATATGACCAACGTTGATGATGACCGTTCGCTAGCGGCTCTAATCTGCAAACCAAAAGACTATTTGCAAAAGTGCTTTGATGACTTCGTGCGCTACATGGGCTTTAAATACTATTTAAAATGGCAAGGGGCGCGCCAATCTAAACGAGCAGTTCCTATCTATTACTTCATATCGCCGCAGGTTTGGGCATCAAGGCCCTGGCGCATCAAAGCATTAAAGCGCTCTATAACTAAGATTTTCACTATCTTTCCCTTTGAAGAAGGCGTTTATCTTCAAAAGAATGTCAACGCCCGTTTTGTCGGAAATCCACTGCTGCGCGCTCTGCCAGAATTAGACACAATACCAGATCGGGAGGCCATGTGCCGCTCGCTCAATCTCGATCCTGGTAAGCCTATTATTGTAGTTATGCCAGGCAGTCGCAAACAAGAAGTGCTGGCCCACATGCCAGTATTAGAGCGCGCAATGAAAACTATTCTAGAAATTCGCCCAGAAACTCAATTTGTTATATGCCGCGCCACTGACTACCTCGCCACTCTTATAGATGCCAGTCTCAAGGCCTCTGGTCTCGATCAGAGGATTGGCAAAGGACTGACCATTCTTGACTCAGACCGCAATTTCGAACTAATGAAAAACTGCGACCTGATCTGGGCAAAATCAGGTACGACAACCCTAGAAACAGCTCTATTTGGCAAACCCATGATCATCTTTTACATGGGCAATTGGTTTTCTTACTTACTTGTAATGCTCTTCAAAAGCGTGAAAAACTTTGGCTGGCCGAACCTTTTGGCCGGTCATCAACTGGTTCCTGAGTTAATTCAACTAGATTGTCGCGGTGAAATGCTCGTAAAATACACACTCGACATGCTCGATGTTCCTGGCCTAAGGCAGGAAATCACCAGCGAGCTACTGACGCTGCGCGCCGAACTCGGCCAGGGCGATTTTGTCGAGAACTGCGCCCAGGAGCTTTTACAAGTTGTCCAATGAGCTACAGTCACTAAAGAAGTTGCCGGGCCTGCCATCGAGTGTGAGCCCGACACAGTTTCAGACCTATTTGCGCCTACTCGGCTATATCAAGCCCTACACATTTCTTTTTGTTGTCGGTGGTTTAGCAGCAATTCCTTCAGGCAGCATGGACGGCGTCATTGCCTGGGCAGCTGGTGCGGGCTTGCAGAAAATCATCGCCGAAGGACAGATGCAATATATCTACTGGGTGCCACCAGCAGTCATGCTGGTTGCCTTTCTCCAAGGATTGTTTGGCTTTATTGAAACCTACACAATAAAATATGTCGGGGCCTCAGCCATTCGCGACTTGCGCAACCAATTGTTCAGCCATTTGCAAAAGCAGCCGCTAATGTACTTTCAGGGCCAATCATCAGGGGTCTTGATTGGCAGGCTGATTAACGATGTTGCTATTGTCGAGCATGCCATTTCACAAACTTTCCAATCGCTTATTTCTCGCGTTGTCACAGTGATATCACTAGCCCTAGTGATATTGCTGCAAGCATTCTGGCTAGCCCTAATTGCTCTTTGCATAATTTCGCTGATTGTGGTGCCTGTTTCGATTTTGAGTAAAAAGATTCGCAAATCATCAAGAGGCGGGCAAGAAGCCATTGGCGACTTAGTATCAGTAATTTCAGAATCAATACAAGGGGCAAAGATTGTTCAATCTTTCAACCTCGAAGACTATCAAGTAAAACGATTTGAAGAAACCAATGCTGGCTTCTTCAAGAACACTATAAAGGCCGTCAGCGCCGAAGCCATTCTCTCCCCCATTCTTGCCATGATCAGTGCCAGCGGCATAGCTTGTGTCATCTGGGTCGCAGGCTCAATGCTAATCAAGGATGAGATGACCCCTGGGGCTCTGACATCGTTTATCGTCGCTCTTTTGACTCTTTACTCTCCAATCAAAAACATTGGTCGTATCAACGGCACAATCCAGCCGGCCATGGCTGCTGCCACTCGCATATTTGAAGTGTTCGACCAGGTGCCGGATATTCGCAACTGCGACCAGGCAATAAAGCTCAAACCAGGTGCCCATCGCATCAAATTTGAAAATGTCTTCTTCCAATATCCCAACAACGACAATATGGTTCTACGTGATATCAGCCTAGATATTGCCCCAGGTAAGTTAGTGGCATTAGTTGGCCTTTCAGGCTCTGGCAAATCAACCATGGCCAATTTGATACCACGCTTCTTTGATGTAACAGCGGGCAGCATTCTGGTAGATGGTATCAATGTCAAAGAAATCGATATGGCCTCCCTCCGCTCTGAAATTGCGGTAGTGACCCAAGACAATTTCTTGTTCAATACCACTATCTACGAGAACATTTTGCTAGGCTGTACCACTGCCACCAAAGAAGCAGTCATCAGTGCGGCAAAATCAGCCTATTGCCACGATTTCATTATGGAACTGCCAGAGCAGTATGAAACTAAGATTGGCGAGCGCGGCGTTAGATTATCTGGCGGTCAGCAACAGCGTCTGGCCATTGCTCGAGCTTTTCTCAAAGACGCCCCGGTTCTAATTCTTGATGAAGCCACCAGCTCCCTCGATAACGAGTCAGAAGCAATGGTGCAAGAAGCACTTAACAACTTAATGAAAGGCCGCACAGTTGTAGTGATTGCCCATAGACTATCGACTGTTCGCCACGCCGATCAAATACTAGTATTAGAGCAAGGTCAAATTGTTGAAAGCGGCACCCACGATGCCTTACTTGCCCGTGATGCTTCTTATGCCAGGCTGATTCGCGCCCAATTCGAAAGGCCCGTAGCTCTAAATTCTGAAGAGTAATATGAAAAGTCGCCTCTGGCACTTGCTCATAAGTATATGGCCTTTGCTTATAAGTGCCTGCAGTCTACTTATTTTCGCACCGGCAAAGGCACAAGAAGGCTCTCAGGTAAACGAACTACTTGGGCAGAAGCAATTCAGCAAAGCATTTGATTTAGCCAATCAAAACCTAAAAGACAAACCTGATGCGAATGCCTATTTAAATCGAGGCAATGCCTATTGGTCAATTTGCGATTACCGCAACGCTATAACTGACTTTGACAGGGCCCTTTCAATCGAAAGCAACTTAGTAGACGCCTTAGTGCACAAGGGTATCTGCCAGGCTCGGCTAGGCAATAGAGAAGCGAGCCTCAAGACTTTCGAGCAGGCAGCAACTCTCACTATTAGTCTAAATATGCAGGGTTGCAATCCTCATCAAATAGAAACCATCGGCAAAGCCTTGATTGAAGGCGGACGCTTAGAAGCGTTACACAAGATGATTGCTGTGCTGCGGGAAACGAAGAACAGTCAGTTAATTCAGTTGGCAAACAAACTTGACGCTGACAAAAACAAGCCAGCTCCAGAAAACGTCACAAGAAAAGACCTGATTACAGCGGGCATGACTAGTTTCGTGGCCACTCCACACTTTGTTTTCATTGGTGATATAGATAGGGCAAAACTTGAGCGCTATGGTGCCATTGCTGAAGGTTTTCTCGATTATCTCCAGCGTAGAGGCTTAGGTGATAACGAATTTTCGCTGTCCGTTGGAGCTGAAGGTAACCCATTCAAAAAGCTAGTTAATGCCCCGGAACCAGTCAGTATCTTCATTCTGCACGACAAGATGGCCGAGCGGGCCTTCCTCAAAGAGCGCCTAAACTTTCCCTATCATGTTCATGGCGTCTTCATCAGTAGCCGCAATCTGCTTGTCACCTACGATGGTGCTGGCCCAGGTACTTACTTACACGAACTAATGCACACCGTGCTCAGCCGCCAAAAAAACCTAGAATATTGGGCAGAAGAAGGCATTCCTTCTTACTTTGAAAAAGTCTATGGGGCAATATCACCCCAGTTTGAGTTGCGCCACGGCTACGGCGAAAACTGGTTCCCCCAGGCCCTATCGGCAAAAGTAATCAAAAAGGTCAGCCTCAATTTAGCCGACATTGTCGGCAAAGCCAAACACGCCGACGCTGGGCAGGAAGTGCAACAGAGATTAGTGGCAATGTTCTTGCAACAACACCAGCTTTTGGATAAATACCTGGCGCTGACCATGGCCAACCAACACAATGGCTATAAAACCTTTGTCGAAGCTGCTTTTGACAAGCCAATGGCTAAGCTAGTTCCCATGTTTAATGATTTTATTCACGAAATCAGGCATCCAGCAAAAACAGTAGATTTGCCACCATCGCAAATATTTGACAGTAAATTTGAACTAGAGCGGTTTGAAAGAGAACATTTAATTGGCGGTGATTATAAGCTCCGTGATTTCTTAGAAGGAAGAACTCCCAAATATAGTGGCTACGACAAATTTTAAAACCGCGGTGCTGCGTTGAAGCGATCAAAATAAATTACTTAGTACCACCGACGTATTTGAAATGCCAAAGATCATTTTCAATGGGGCCGCCGCCATCGCCGTGAACAAAACCGTTTGCTAACAAGAAAGGCTTGGCCTCATCATAGTTTTGAATATCTATGGCATTGCCATCTTCATGATTAGAAGTACCTGGTTCTGCGACAGCTGATACGCCTTTAAGCTCATTGTAAAGCCTCTCCTGATCTTGATATGTTCTTCCAGCTGAATTGAGCTCAAAAATCACTCCAGCAGCACGTGCTTGTTCCTGTGCACGCAAGTAGGCTTTGCCTGCCTCAGCAGAAAGCCACTTACCATCACCGATACTCACTCTATCTGCTGCATCAGACTTTACTGGCAGCTCTAGCTTATTCGACCGGCCAAGCGCTTTTGCTATCTCATGTACGCCTTGAGTAGACCCATCAACAAGTGTTGGTATCACAGGAGCATTGATAAACCCCAGCAAATACTTGTCTTTATTATTGTCGTTAGTAATTTTTCCTAGAATGACACTTAGGTTTTCGATAGTAAGAAACTCAGGTAATTTATTATCAACAGCTTTAACTTTTTTGTCTGGCTCTTGGCCGATAGTATTAAGAGCAATCTCGAATGTCGTCGGCTGTGTCAGGAGCTCTTTCAGAGGCTCCTTAGGCGACTCTTTCGGAGGAGCCTCCTTAGAACTTGGGAAACTTTCGCCGAACCCTCTAAAAAAGTACGCATCTCTAAACAGCGCATTGCTTGAATCAGCGAAACTGCCTACATCAAAATCTGTACTTTTATCACTTGTATCACTTACAGCATATGAGTCATCAACATCTTGCCCTTCCCAGACCACCTCAACCACCTCTCTAGTAGCTACTAGAGTGATCATGAATGTCAGAGCTTACAAAAATATGATGAACTGAAAGCTATTAGCTTAAATTTCGAAGCATCACCCAACATATTTAAAATGCCAAAGATCATTAGCAATGGGGCCGTTTCCATCGCCATGAACAAAACCATTTGCTTCCAGAAATGGCTTGGCTTGATCATAGTTTTGAATATCAATAGCTGCTCCACTTTCGTGATTAGATGTACCTGGTGCAGCAACGGGAGACACTCCATTAAGTTCATTGAAAAGTCGAGTCTGCTCTTCAAATGTTCTTCCGGCTGAATTTACTTGAATATCAACACCAGCAGCACTTGCTTGTGCCTTTGCACGCATAAAGGCCTGACCAGCATCACCAGAGAGCCACCTACCGTCACCGATGCTGACTTTACCTGCTGAATCCCACTTTACTGTGTCATCTGGGCTGTTCGATTGTTGTCGAGCTTGAGCTAACTCATATAGGCGCTGACCGGCTTGATTCAACTGCATTGCTTGCGGAGAATTAATATCGGCTTCACTTAGCTTGTCGGGTGATCGACCAGAAAGCACAGCGGCTGCAATAGCACCAGGATTATCACCGACTTTTGCCTTAGCGCCGTCGACTAGCAGTGAAGCAATTCCTTCTTGGGCGTCTTTCGGCAAAAGAGTAGAAATGTCGTCTTTACCAATAGCTCCTGATTTGCCGTCCAGCTTGTGCGCTAGATTCTTTAAATTGCCAAGGAAAGCTGGGTCCTTAAGCTTCTCAGCAAAACCCTTGGGCAATTTGCCCGCTTTTACAAGTTTGTCAATCAAGGCTGGATCGGGTGGGTCACCCAGGCTTGCTAGAAAGTCGCCCAACTGCTCGCCACTAAATCCATATCGACCAACTCGGTAGCTACCATCGCCCTCTTGTCGTATAGTTTCATACGGGGCTTGCTTGTCGCCATTGAACAACCCAGCAATGGCTTCTTTCATTGCCGCTTGTCTATCTGACTCATTCTCTTGCCGAGCAACCGCTCGCGGAGGGAAATAGTCGTTGGCTTGGGAAATCGGCATTTCACCGCCATTGCTGCCAGTGAAGCGATTCATATCTTGAGTCATTTTCTGAACTGGTGCTGACAGGCTAGCCATGCTATTTGGACTCTTTAGATTCTCATCTTTTTTTAGATCTTTAGATACCAATCCGTTTTTATCATCAATTTCTATTCCTCCTGAAGAAACTTCGGGATTTTGGATCTTCAGTCTATGAGATAGGTACTTAACAAGATCATTAGCCTTAGCAATTTGTTCGGCACTAGGAGCTAGTTGACCGGGCTTTCGCTCAAGCACCACTTCAATATGAGAATCTTTTGGTGACTTTTGAGATGATTCTGGATTGTGCCAAATCTCAACTTCACCATTTGCTTTGATTACGAAATCAGGCTTTTGCTGTTCAGGCTTGGAGAGATTCTGCAATTCCACCGAAATTCTTGGAACGACCTTGTCACTTTGCCCAGACAAACTCACTTCGTTCAATGAATTATCTGAGCTAGACTTGTCTGCGCCAGTTTTATCTACAAAAGTCTTGTCCGCAATCAACTGCTCTGGTGTCTTTTGCACATCAATACTTGAACCTGAGCTAGTGAGACTTAGCTCAGGCATTTTCCCAGCAGAATCACTAGCGCGGCCAGTGATTATCGGACTATCTGGGCTGGACAGCTCTTGGGCTGCTTCTGCACCTAGAATTGCACGGCTTTGTGATTGAGCTTCAGCAGCATTTTCACTGATTTGCTCCCTTGGATTGTCGGTAATCTCGTGCACTTCAGCTACCATTGTTGTCCTCACTCCAAGTACGCTTTGGTAATCAAACCAATTTGAAACTCAAACTTATCAACCGCTCTGTGACAAATACATACCAGGCAAAAATAGTTTGTCTCCATCACACTTTTGTAAGCCTTGCTTCGTATCATGAAATCGGCCCACTAGCTCGACGACTACAAGAGTTGTTGCGAACTTACCTATATAAAGAGGTCTATTTGAATGACAGATATGTTAAACACAACTCACTCGGATAAACTACCAGATGCAGTCGCTGCAAGTGAGTCCACCTTTGACAGCTCGACTCATCCGTTTCAATCGACGACGGACGTTTTGAAAATTTTAGGGAACAGAGACTCCAAAGTGGACGAAAAATTAGGACTATCACCTCTTATTCTTGAAGAAAACAAACCCACTGATATCATCGCCCGCTATAGTCAGCAGGACGTTGCAGCCAAACTCAGTGATGTTTATCAGAGCTTTGCAGAACGATTTCCACCTAACTGGGTGAATACTGAACGCGCGTTCAATAGTTTACCCGTTAATTGGTATGACCCTACTTCAGCAGACTATAGAAATTTACGAGCAGAATGTGCCAAACGATTCAATGAATCGTACGGCCAACAGTCGATTGGAATCATGAACGTGCGTGGGCAGCAGTTCCCTATGTACCCGCGAGCCATAATAGAATCGAATGGCAACATAAAAGTGAAGCCCATTGGAATAGGCCCTGACGGCAGGTGGTGGTCATTACCGAACACTGCTGACAGGGAGAATGGTACTTCTGATGTTATTTACCAAAAGTACTAGCCCCATCGGCAGCAAGAAGAGCAGCTTAACGAAACACCGTAGCACGAAGTCAACCAGTCGTTAAACCAGACAACAATTTTTTACCTGCAAGCAGCGACTGAATAGTATCGGCGTCCATCCGATACCGTGTCCATTCGGTCAATGGTCTAGCACCAAGACTCTCATAAAAATTGATTGCCGGCTGGTTCCAATTAAGAACAGACCACTCAAAGCGCTGACAATTTTGTTCTCGAGCGATCTGAGCAAGGTGGGTCATCAAGGCAATGCCAGCTTTAGCACCACGAAATTGCGGACGAACATAAAGATCTTCGAGATATAAGGTACGAGTGCCCTCCCAGGTAGAATAGGCATAGAAATACAAGGCAAAACCGCAGGGTTGTCCGTCATTCTCGGCAATGATGCAAGCAAAGGGTGGATTACTACAGTTCAACTGCTGCAGCAGA
>CALRJJ020000164.1:0-8921 GCA_943367505.1 Flavobacterium psychrophilum
GAACATCTAAGCTAAATAAGCTAAGCACTCAAACTACATAATAAACAGAACGATTAGTTTCCTTTTTTGGACTAAATGACAAAACGCAATAAGTAACACAATACTCAGGCTGCCTCTATAGGCTAGCTTCCTCTATAGACTAACTACCTCTATAGGTCGAATAACCAAAGGGGCTCAATAAAAGCGGCACATGGTGGTGCTCATCTTGATTGACCACTTCAAAAATAATTGGCACCGTAGGGTAGAAATTTTGCCGATGGGTCTTTTCGAAATAGCCACCAGTATTAAAAGTAAGCTGATAGGTACCAGCTCTGTTAGCCCAACCCGCTGGCACTAAGTCGCTGAAGCGGCCATCTTTGTCGGTGGTCCCGCGTCCAACTTCTTCCCAATCATCAAGGCCCTTATATTCAAGCACAACGTCAACACCGGCTGCTGGGCGGCCTAACGAAGTATCTAAAACATGGGTAGTGATTCTGCTCATGGCACCAATCTCCAATTAAATAGGTCTCTACAACGAAATGAGCTTCTACAGCCCTAAAAGTTTCTATAACCCTAAAAGCTTCTCCAACCTTAACCGTGTAATTTTGTTTTGCTCTTCCATGGCCCTCATTATCTCGACCTCGGGGCCGTTATGCAGCCGTTCTTGCAACAAGGCTAGCATCTCGCTAGCAGTCTTACCGGTGGCGCAAACAATGAAAATGTAGCCAAATTTCGCTTCGTAGTCTTTGTTTCCGGCAGCTAGCTCTTCCAACACCCGCTGACTGGCGAGGGCCACACCGCCTTGCTCTCCAGAGGCCCAGGCACTAGTGCTGGCGAACTTAGTTTTAAGACTCTCCAAATCACCAATTTTGGGATGATGACTAAATGCCTCCAACCAATCCGAAGAGTCTAGGCTCTGCCAGATTCGATCCGAGGCATTGTACAGATCAACTTCGTTAGCATACGGGCGGCCGGCAATCAGCCCTTCTACCCAGCGAGCACTGCCACAACAACGCAGCAATTCTGCTTGCAGTAGCGCACTTGATGATTGATTAAGCTGGGCGAGATTCAAAAAGTTATTACCTTAAGCTTGGGCGCGACGACAGTGTACGCGCAAACGAGCCACCCCGCCATCAGGATAGATATTTAAGCGCACATGGGTGACATTGCCTATGTCAATAATCTCCTTCTCAAAGTGGTGCTGCTTATCTGCCGACAGCTTGAGCTGCGGTAGAAGCTCTTTCCACTGGGCTTGGGGCCAGGTGAGATTGTCCATCTCCAAATCTGGCGAATAGCAACCGTCTACAGAGCAAGTATCAGGATAGTTGCCGATGTGGAAAGCAGTATCAACTTCTAGCTTTTTCACTAAACCAGGCTGGCCTAACTTGACGATAACCCAGTCGTGACCAGGACCGCGCTTGCGTCTTGTCTCCCAGGCATCGCCCATGTTTCTGCCGCGACCAGGCATAATCAAATTGTCCATATTGCCAAAGAACATGTCATTGCAAGCAACCACATGACCACCAAATTCCACAGCGGCCAAGTCAACGAGAGCATCGGCCTTTATTTTAGAAAAATCAGGAATGACATCACCATAGATTTTCAATCTAGCAACGCCACCATCAGGATAAATATTCAAACGCACATGGGTAAAACGCTCGCCGCTTGATACGGCAAAGAGGTTCTGCGAGCCAGGTTTTAGGGCTGAGCGGGGCACAATCTCAACCCATTTATCCGAAGCAGCAAGTTTGTCAGTATGCTCATTGGGGTCGGCGATGCAGGCTTCAAGCGATGCATAGGGAGGATGATTGCCCAAGAAGTGATTAGTGTCGATATCGACGCCACGAATTACTCCTGGCAAACCGAGTTTGATGATGCACCAATCATGGCCAGGGCCGCGCTTTCTGCGCGATTCCCAGCCGTCCATCCATTTGCCATTTTTAGTGTATTTGTCTTCAATAAAAATGCCGCGACCAGGCATGAGCAAGTTTTCTTTCTCAGCAAAAAATTCATCACTGCAGCTGAGGGCCTTTCCGCCAAGTTTTTCAGTGGCCAAATCAATCAAACCAGTGAAGGCAGAAGCCTCAAGAATGGACGTTTGCATCGACATACTCTCCCGATTTTGTACCCATCAAAGCCCTACCAGAAGGCTCTTTTGAGAAGTTTCCCTGATCATATACTTTGATTCCGCGAACAAAAGTTTGTTGCACCTGGCCAGTAAATATCCGCCCTTCATGGGGGGTAACCTTGTGGCGATGCTCAATCATTGATGGCTCAATTTTGAAAGTTTTTTCGCTGTCAAAGACAACGATATCGGCGTCCATACCTTCTTCTAATGAGCCTTTACGCTTGGCCAAGCCGAGGAACTGCGCCGGGCGCTTGGACATCCATTCACTGACCTGAGCCAATGAATGTCCGCGTCTTTTTGCTTCGCTCCAAACTGCCGACAAGCCAAACTGTAGAGAAGAAATACCGCCCCAGGCCTTGTCGAAGTTGCCTTCCTTTAGAAGTTTCAACTCGGGAGTACAAGGGGAATGGTCCGAAACAATGAAATCAATTGTGCCATCAGCCAGGCCCTGCCAGAGCTTTTCGCAGTTTTCTCTTTCTCTAATGGGAGGAGTGCATTTATATCTGGTATCACCATCGGCGATATCCTCAGCCACTAAAGTCAAATAATGGGGACAAGTCTCAACGGTTAACTTCAGCCCTTCTCTCTTAGCCGCAGCGATCATAGGCAGAGCGTCAGAGGAAGACAAATGGACGATATGCACGCGACAATCAAACTCGCGGCAGAGATCAATCATTAGTTTAATCGCTTCGTTTTCCCACGAGCGCGGGCGCGAATTGAGGAAGTTTGAGTATTTATGCGGTGCGGCAGCGAAGTCGCTGTCTAGCTTCGATTGATCCGAATGCGAGCCATCCGAATTATGCGAACAGTCAAGCTCAGCGTGCACGAGCAGCGGCAGGCCGCGCTTAGCCAAAATCGGCATGGCCAGCTCTAGATCGTGGCGCTCCACATTGGGAAAATCATCAATTCCTGAATGAATGAGAAAGCACTTGAAGCCCATTACTCCAAGATCCATCATCTTGTTCAGCTCCGCGCTGTTGCCAGGCACAACTCCACCCCAGAAACAGAGATCAACCGAAAGTCGACCTTCAATATGTTTGAGTTTCTCGCGAAAAGCCTCAGCACTAGTCGTAACCGGAATGCAATTCAAGGGCATATCAGCAAGAGTCGTGATACCACCAGCAGCGGCAGCCCGAGTAGCAGTGGTGAAACCTTCCCACTCGGTACGACCAGGTTCATTAATATGAACATGACTATCAACCACACCAGGCATAACAATCAAGTCGCCCACATCTTCAAGGGCATAGCCTGAAGGCACTTTGTCAAAGGCAACGATTTTGCTAATCTGCCCAGCTTCAATTAGCAATGCGGCTGACTCAAAGCCTTTCGAGCGCAATACGCGCCGACTGCGAATGGCCCATTTGCCCTGGTTAGACGGCAGCCCTGTTGGCTCAGCTTGAACTTGGCCAAGAGGCTCACTCACTGACTTACTTGATTCTGACAAATCAGGCACCTCTCTTGATTGTTCCTGAGATTAGGCCGAAAGGTTCATCAATTGGGAAGAATATTTCGTTCTGATTCTTCTTACCAAAAGGCTCTAAGTTGAAGGCTATGCGATGCTGATTAGGCATAGTTATCGTGATTTCTTCAATATCAGAAACTGCCGCAAGCACGGCTTCACCCATTTCGTACAGGGTTTGCTGCACCGCCAAACTGTTATGAGTAGCGAAAACATCAAGAATGATTTTGCGGATAGTGTCGTAGTTTTTGTTGAAATCAATCTTCTCAGCTTCGACCTTAGTCTCAGCCCGATAGAGCCATGAGGCTTCAATGCTCGTGGCCATAATGCGATCGCGCACTTCAGGAAGAGTTGTATATTGATCGCGGATGAAGCCCCAGAACTGCGAATCGGTAGTTTTTGCCACTACCAAATTGTCGATTCCTGACTGCAATGAAACGCCCTCACGATCAGCCACCACAGAAGCAATGCGCTTCTCGTTGCCAGCCGAAACAAAAGCATGGGAGTGAGGCTTGCCATCGGTGGGAATCCGCAGCCAAAGGTCTTCTACAAGATGCACAGTGGCTTCAGTAACATGCGAATAAGTCTTCAAGAAATGCAGTGCTAGATCTTGAGCAAAGCCCTCAAGAGTAGTGAGGGGATGCTCCGCCGCCAAAACATAGACAGTATTTTTCATTGAGTCAGTGGCAATGATTTGACTGTTGTCGCCCTCTAAATACGAGCCTTCAAAGCCGCCCTCTAACTGAATATTGGCTGTCAGTTCTTTCAGTTCTTGATAGTCAGCATGTCGAATTACTTTAGTGAGACGAACGCCAGACTTGCCGTAGGCATTGTGCACAAGAACGCTAGATTTAGTAGTTGAGCTAGATTTGGACTCTGCCGATCTCATAGTCACCCCTGCATTTGAAAAGTATCGCTATAAAGGGATTCCTTAAACCGGACAAAACCGGACAAAACCTTACAGAACCAGACAAAACCGTAGAAGACAGTAGAAGACCGTACGAACCCCGAGGGTATATCTAACAGAGCAGCAACAGGGGTGCAATTGTCGCACCCCAAAGCACCTCTTGGCTTTCCCTGGCAGCGCTTGACTTCGGCTAATTTCTTCTCAGAATTGATAGGCCGAAATGGCCATACCCATGACCTTTTCATTGTAGGTGCGCCGTCCCACATCAGCGCCAGCGGCCCCAGCCACGACCATCAGCGGCAATAAATGTTCTTCGCGCGGATGAGCGGCCCGAGCCGAAGGAGCAGACTCCCAGGCGATAAGCTTTTCACTTCTCACGGCCTCGTCTTGACCAGTTATAGATTGGTCTAGCCACTGATCAAAATGAGCAGAGTGGGGTCCACTGTCTCCGCTGCCAAAAGAACGCAAATTGTGATAGCTCATTCCACTTCCCACAATCAACACCCCCTGTTCGCGCAAAGGAGCAAGGGCCTTGCCAACGCCAATATGAAAAGCGGGGTCAAGACCTTCTTTGAGCGAGAGCTGCACGATGGGAATATCGGCAGCGGGATAGATCAATTTAAAAGGAATGAAAACTCCGTGGTCAAGACCGCGCTTTGAATCTGTGCTGGTTTCAATTCCTTTTTCGTGGAGCAGCTCAATTATCTGCCTGGCGACGACAGGAGCGCCAAGGGCTGGATATTTGATCTCATAGGTATGGGGCGGGAAGCCGTAATAGTCGTAAAGTAAATCTGGCTCGGCGGCAGTATTGACTGTGACTTTAGGTTCTTCCCAATGGGCCGAAACAACTAAAAGTGCCGTGGGCTTTTGAGGAACGGCCTTTGACAAAGCCTTTAGCCAATTACCCATACCGTCCCAGGTGCCCGCGGGACCCATGCCTTCCATGAAGAAGCAAGGACCACCTCCATGGGGGATATAGAAGGTCGGTTGCTTTTTGTCCACGAAACCGCTGCTACTGGAATTGTCGTCTGTCATCTCTGTTTCCTGATTGCATCTTTTGTTAGTGCCTCAGCCGACTAAACAAATCTCAGCCTTGCGTCCTTCTCTATTCTGCCGCTGGGAAAAAACTTTTGCTGAAAACTGAAACTATTTGCTCACTCAATACGTATGGGTTTTATGGCACAGGAGATAAGTCGATTGAATTCTAGCAAACAACAGCCCTTGAAGCAGACGGCAAGCACTCTCAAGGTCCAGAGGCCAGCTCGACTTTGCGTTTTCAACTTGGCAGTAATTTGCCTGGCAATCACACCAAGCAATATGGCACCAGCCTTCGGTGAGACCTTGCAAGGAAAAGTGACCACTGTTGAGGTGGCCCCGCCGCTAAAAGAAAATGCGGTGGACCTAAACGATTTTATTGGCGTTTGGAAAGTCGAAATTCCCAAAATCAGGCGAAAGCCCACGGTTACAATCACAAGCGTCAGCGAGCAACAAGTACAAGGCACCTATAAAGGCCTATTGGGAACGTTTCCCTTGTGGGGCAACTATCAGGCTGAAACCGGCGAAGTTAGACTATTTGTAGATTTCTCCCGTTCAAAATTAGCGCGAATGACTCGTAGAAGCGAAAAGGCAATCGCTCATATGACTGGAAAGGTAAATACAATCGACCGCACCATCAGCGGCTCAGCCTCATTGCCCGAGTTCTCCAGTCGCGTCTTTGCCTTCAACGGCAAGAAAGCTGATTCTGAAGCGCGGACGAATTGACCCAGTACTTTTTCTAAGTACTTTTCTTGTCTCATTTTTCGAGTGAAAATGAGACAAGAAAAACTGCACAATAAATAAGGCAGAAAGAGCTTTTATAGCATTCCAAAACTGTCATTTATTCTTCAAAAAATCTGACAGTTTTGGAAACGAAGAGAAGAGCCAGTGGCGTGGCAACAAAATCTAAAGCGTTAGTTCGCGATAGCCATACTAACCTTGTACAAGAAAAGCTCACAACAATTTAGGCGGCACGGACCTAGTCTAAGTGCGATCTCATCTAGGTGTAAGAAATTCTCTTTTAATTTCTTACACTTCTTGGCTAGGTTTAAAGCCATAACCACTATCTAATTTCCCGCGAATAAATACTTAGCTTCAAAACACAGCAACACCTAGTCGAATTTCTTCACAGCATAAGGTGCTGAGAAGTTTGTCAGGTCTGCTGCGTGGCCGTTGCCACCTGAGGCTAACTGTCTAACGCGCGAAATCTTCAAATCGCAAACATCTCAACCGAAGGGATCGTCATGAATATTTCAAAAACAGCCTCAACCCAGGGGCTTGAGCTTTATCACGCGATCTGGGAACTGGTCGGCGTTACTTTCTTCGACAAGTCGAGATTGGCGAATTGGAGCTCCTGGGAGCACAAGTTCGACGACCTGATCGACAGCGAAGAAACGGCATTGCGCTACGCTGACGAAATGTTGGCCTCGCTCAATGACACCTACACAGAGCGGCTGATCGCACCTTCCACCTTCGTCTCGCCGTCTAGCGCTGACGAATCTTCTGTCCCAGGCAATTCCCCCGCAGCGGCTGAAAAGCCTGCCGATGTCATGTCAGCGCTCTCTCCCAGCAAGATTGGCTATCTGCGCATCAGCAGTTTTGATCGCGAAGATATCGTCGAACTGGTAGAAGCTGCTGTGGCAAAAATCGCCACCTGCGAAGGAGTGATTCTCGACCTGCGCGGCAATAGCGGCGGCAGAATGCACCAGGCCATGGAATGCTGCGGCTTCTTCCTCGACCAGGGCCTGCTTGCCACCCTCAAGTTTCGCCACGAAGAGGGCGTGAAAATCAGGCAGTACTTCCTCAACGAGGACCAGTTCTTCCTCACCGATGAGCTGCATGGCGCCAGTAGCAATGGCATCACCACTTTGCCCACCGACCTCTACAAGCGCCGGGCGGCAACGCTGTTTGGCAAGCCACTGGTAATCTTGCTCAATCGCCGCACAGCCAGCGCCAGCGAGATGATGATTTGCGCCCTCGTGCAAAACGGCATTGCCGGTCAAGTGCACATGGTCGGCAGCGCTGCTACCGCAGGAAAAGGCATTGGTCAGGCTGACTACGAAGTCGGCAATGGCCAAGTCAAACTGCGGGTGACACGCTGCCATTGGTTCGCTCCTGGCGGCGAATGGCTCGGTGACTGTGGCCAAACTGAACGGAACGGCATCGACCCAGAGACGCTAGTCGAGGGCGACACCGGGCCGGAAGCGCTGAAAGTCGCAGCGGACGAACTGCGCAAGATGCTCATTGCCCCTGAAGCTTCGACTGCAGCGGCGAGTCCACAGGAGAGTGCAGCGGCGAGTGAGGCGACGAGCAATGCTGTCGGTGACGTGCCAAGTGCAGTTCCGGCCACCGCCAACTAGCCAAGCCAAATGGCGCAGTAAGAGGTCACCCCTCCTGCTGCGCCATTTTTTTCGTCGCACACATACTTCTTCGTATAGTAGAACAAGGCCCAGGCATGTACAAGAGGGTGACATTAGCTCTGAAAGGACCTATAGATAGGTCAATATCTCCGACTGGAGCTCTCACTATTCTTCACCTCAGGCATAAGAAACTTACGATAGGGGAGATGGCACCAGAAATTCAGCACAGCGCGCCGACCTGCTGTTGACTATCAAACAAGGTAACGTTAGGAAGTAGCAACCCGCTCTCGCTTCCCTTGCGGATAGGAGGGCAATTGCTTGCTTCTCTTGCAGCATTTCTCCATATACCTAGAGCAACCTCAAGCAAAGGATTATTTACCAAAGCGTGAGCAGGGGAATTCAAATCTTCGAATGGTTGGCTCGGGTACAGCGACGGATTCTCGCCTAAGTATGCTCTCTCTGACATCGTCTTATTTCCTTGGGGGGGAGTAAAACGAATTGTAATTTCTCAAATGTGTCGGTTCCATATCCGTAGCGGAGCAGAGCTAGCTATCAATTGGAAACAAATTCTGGGCTACTTTGAGACCAACCTTATGCCAACCACAAAAGAAACGACCACGCTCGAATGCAATTGCAATCAGGGAAAAACAGGACATTAAACTCGTTCTATAACTATTCAACTTCAACACCAGGTAGCCCAGACCTGAATTTTTCTCGCAATACAAGCAGGGTTTTAGGTGTTCCCATCTTCAATTTCTTGAGCGCCTTAAACTGACGCATAATCGGAATAGACTTTTCCTCAAGGCCGCAATCACGCAGTTCAATCGTCTCAAGCTTAGGCAAATTAGCAAGCAGCTTTAGCTCGTTCAATGTCACAAGCTCCTCCTCGAATTTCAATTCTCGCAAGCTAGCAAGCTCTGAAATTGCTTTGTAATCTTGGTATGTCAGATTGCTCTCATGCACATCTAAATAGCGCAAATTCTTGCTTGCCTTAAGCTTAAGCAGCATCGGCGTTATATTGCGCGCATGACTGCATCTGAATTCTTCAATCTT
>CALRJJ020000165.1:0-8894 GCA_943367505.1 Flavobacterium psychrophilum
AGGAGCTTTATCGCGACATGGTGTCGACCTGTCTGCAGTTGAATAAACGGGTTGAAGCCCTTGAGTATGTGGGCAGGGCTAAGTCTCGAGCACTTCTTGATTTGCTCAGCAATTCGCCCATTGATGTCAATCAACTGGTGGAAGAGGAAGACTCATCTGGGCTTACTCGCGGCATTAAAGAGTTGATTAGTCGCGAAGCCGATTTGCGCGCCCAAATAGCCCATTTAGAAAGACAATTTTTCCACGGCCATGATCCTGATTATTCAAACCCTGGTTCGGCTAATGATGCCGAACACGATAGCGACGGTGATTCTAGTGGCTCTAGCGCTGCCCGATTGCGCGGTTCAGCTGCTCCCCAAGAAGACACGCGCAAGCTCTATCTCGAATGGCGAGAGGTTCTCAATCAACTGCGTCGACGCCACCCTAACTACGCCAATTTAGTTAGTGCCACTACCCTGAACTATTCTGAAATCCAGGCTCTCTGGCAGACCAATAAGCTCAATGCCGATACTTGTGTGATTGAATTTTTCTTCCCTCAAGATTACCTTCTGGTGGCATGCGTGCAGAAGGAAAATGGCGATGCTAAAGCGGGGCTGACTACTCATGTGGTCATGGACCCGCAAAGTCTGGAATTGATTCGCGAAGACATTGCCACCTTCTTTGAGATGAGCTCCACTGAAGGCTGGGAAGTACCTGTTAGCCTTTGTCGCCGCCTCTACCAAAGTCTGCTTGGACCGGTATTAGAGAAGCTTGATCCTGGCATTGAGCGGCTATTGCTCATCCCTCATGGCAGTCTCTATCATCTGCCGTTTTCTGCTCTTCATGATCAAAATGGCTATGTCTGCGAGCGCTTTGCCGTCTCTTATGTACCGACCGTGTCGCTTATTCCCATCTTAGCTTCGGCGCAGAATCGTAAGTCAGAGACTGACGAAGTTAGTGGTGATGCCCGTTATTTAGTTACGGCCATAAGCGATTATTCTGCCACCAGAGAAGGTGGCATGGTCTTTAGTTCGCGTTTGCGCTCTTCGGCCGGCTTAGAAGACCTGGCCTATACAATGGAAGAAGCCAATTCAATTCTTTCTCTTGGTCAAAGCAGCAGTGTTCGTAGCGCTGCCAGTACTCTTTTAACCAACGAAGAGGTGAAACGATCATTGCCTGAAATGTTTGGCGATTTTGATGTGGTGCACTTTGCCGGTCACGCCATCTTCAATCACGATGAGCCGATGGCTTCGGGATTGGTCTTGTCTGATGGCAGTATTTTGTCGGCGGCTTCAATTTTGGAAGGTAATGCCCTGCGCACAGAGCGGGGGCGGCTACTGGTTCTTTCCGCTTGTCAAACTGGCGTTAATGTCGTTACTGAAGGCGGCGAAATTCTTGGTTTAGCCAGAGCGCTCATGTATGCCGGCATGCCAAATTTGGTGCTGTCTTTGTGGGAAGTAGCCGATCGCTCAACGGCCGAACTAATGCAAGATTTTCATACCTGTTGGCAATCCGGTAAAATCTCTGTAGCCCAAGCTCTGCGGCAGGCTCAGCTAAAAGCAATTGCGGCAAAACAACCAGTGCACGCCTGGGCACCCTTCATACATTTTGGAATTGAATGAGGTTATACTGGATCTTCTCCAACCAGTTGTAAATCTATGATCAATTTCAGAATCTCATCAATCGCGCTCGCTGCTTTTATCTCTTTTGCTTCCTTGCCAGCTCTGGCCGATCCCCTTGGTAAGGCTCCCGAGTCTAAAGCAGAAGCTAAAGCTGAATCTAAGAAAGACACTTCCAAGGGCAGCCAGTCTGCTGATGGCAGAGACAGTAAAATGTCTGCTCACCCCAGCTTGCCAGGCTCAGAGATCAATCGCCATGATCCCCTTGCCATTTACCGTGAAGCCGGCATTGATAGAGAGCAAGAGAAGAAAATTCGGCAGCTGGCTAAAGAATTTGAAGACGGTCAGCGTGTGCGCCTTGCTCTCATGGCCAATCTGCTCAAAGATATGCGTAACTTGCAGATGCAACCTGATCCAAATGAGAAAACAGCCTTAGCTAAGCAGGATGAAATCAACAAAGTACAAGCTGAGATGGGCACAGAGCGAACCAAGCTAGTTCTCAAAATTCGCAATGTTTTAGACTTTGAACAAAAGCAAAGATTGGTTCAGAACATGAAACCGGTCGCTCATAATCAGGCACCCTAATTTAGGGCTTGTGAGCCATAAAGTGCATAGTGGCAAAGTTTTTGCTGAAGTCGATTCTGGTGATTGAGCCGGTTGGAATGGACAGACGCCAGAAGTTTCTAATGGGCATGCCCAGTGCATAGACGATTATTGAGCGAATGATGCCCGAGTGGGTAACCATGGCTATTGTCTTGCCCTCAAATTCACTATTGGCAATTAATTCAATCAGGCTTTCTCTGATGCGTTCGCTCAATTGCACAATAGATTCGCCGTTCGGTGGAGCGTTTTCTATTGGGTCTGCGCACCAGCTGTGATACTGATCGGGGTCATTTTTCTTAATATCAAGGTAAGTTCGGCCTTCCCAGTCTCCTACCTGCCATTCTTCAAAGCCTTTGATAGTCTGGGCCTTAAGGCCGGTTTCTTGTTCTACGGGCTGGCTTGATTGGGTTACTCGCACTGCTGCCCCACAAAGCAAAATTTGCGGCTTGATCGCAGCGACATATTTTGCCGCCGCTTGTGCTTGAGAGATTCCTTTCTCGCTAATTTCTATTTTGGGATCGCTATATAGAAGGCCTAATTCAGTGGCTCTTGTGTGGCCGTGGCGCACGAGGTAGAGCGATGTAATTGCTTCAAGAGGATGTAGTTCTTCGCTCAATTTGTGCCAGCCTCTATTAGTTCGTCTCTATTTGTTGGTGGTGTCATTCCGTATATTTGGCAGATGGCAAACAGCTTTTCTACCTGCCCTTGAGAAAGAGTTTTTTCTCCTCCTAGTAATTGCGCGATAAGCAGGGTTTTGGCCTGATGCTCAAGGGTTTCAAGACGGTAAAACGCTTGAAAAATATCGCTGCCAAATGTAAGGGCACCATGATGGGAGAGCAGAATGGTATCAGTATGCTCAAGGTGCTCAGCGATACTTTGCGGTACCTCATCGGTACTTGGTGTTGCATATGGTGCTTCAGCAATTTTGCCTAGAGTCAATATTGCTTCCGGTAGCACACAGCGGTTGAGCGATTTACCCGCCACCGTAAAGGCTACTGCCGTGGTCGGATGGGTATGGGCAACGGCCATAACGTCTGCTCTTTTCTGATAGACAATCAAGTGCATTTTCAGTTCGCTTGAGGGTCGCTTGCCTTGATTTTGAGGCGAATCGAGCGCGACGCCGTCAAGATTTGTTAATACCAGGTCAGATGGACTTAATAATCCTTTGCAGGTGCCAGTAGGGGTTGTCAGCAGGGTGCGGTCATCCAGGCGAAGGCTGAAATTACCTTCGGTGCCGCATATATAGCCACGCTCGTAGGCCAAGTGGCAAACTTTAGCTAGTTCTGAGCTGGCTCTTTCTAAATTTCTTGGCTGCAAGATTTCTGCTCTTCGTTAGAATTAGACCATGACATCTAGCAATGCATCCATTGATTGCCAAGGATGAGTATTATATACGTGCTACGGCACACTGCTGTTAAGCCGCTAGCAGATTGGGATGTTTTATGCGTTGCCCTGAATGCACAGTTAGAAATTCTGTAGCCGCTGTCCAATGTAAGGAATGCGGAGCTAAGTTGGCGCGAAAAAGTAGCACCAACTTAGTTAAGTACGCCTTGATCGGTGCTGCCGGTCTGGCCGTGCTTGGAATTGGTGCTGCTTCAGTTTCGTTCGTTGGTAGTTTGTTTGATTCTGAAGGTAATCTGCAAAAAGTATCAAGGCGCGTAGCTCAAGGTCCAAAGTCTAAAGAAGACGCTGATCATTTGAAGAGTGAACTAGAAAATAGTGTGAAACGTTTTCTAGAGAAAAACACTGCGCTTTCGTCGGCTGAAATTACCAGCAAAATGCAGAAGATTTTTCCTACTTCGGCTTATGAAATTCACGTCTTTGATCTGCCAAATGCCCTTAAGCTGGTCGAAGTAGATACTGTTTTGCAGTCTTGCAATTATTTGATGTCGGGCAAAGAAGTCGCTGTGCTGCGCAAGCTCGATGTTTTTGACGAGGCCAAAATAATTAGTCGACAGGGTGGCGACACACTCGTATTGCTCGGGCACCAGAATGCTCAGGCTGGGCGTAAGCCTCAGGTGAAAGTAATTGAGTTGAGCAATGGCGCCATTAAAGAGCGCACAGACAAAGCTGTGCCTTTCTTTACTGGAGAAGGCTCGGCTAAATTTGCCGCCAACGGGCAAGACATTGATATGGAATTGGCATTGTCATCGCGCGCTAGCGAAGAAGAGCTGTTCACACCTTCAAGTCTGCGGGCCTTGGGTTTGCCTGACGAACAGTTGAAACTCAAACTGCTTTACAAAAATGGCAATTACGAATTGCTTGATGATAATGGCCGCGGTCAGATGGCAGCCTTGCGTGCAGCAGCCTTTACCGTAGCTGATCAGGCGCAGAAAAGTCGCTTCCGTAAATATTTGACTAACCCCACGGCAGCCAGTATAGCTAGCGTTGGTGCCTTAAAAGTTTGTCCGCCGTTGTTTGAGTTGAAGCGTAAGGGCAAAGCCAGCGTGACGGTGCCTGCAGTTTCTGTAGCTGCACCAGCTGAGTCAGATGGTGGCTCGTCTAGGCGTAGTCGCAGGCGCCGTCGTGAGGCCGCAAGACGGGCTCAGCAAGCGGCAAATAGTCAAGTGACTGTTAGCTCTGGCAGCAGCTACTTTATGGGTAATGCTGAAGACGCTTTTGAAGTAGTGTTGGCCCGCGGTAGCAGCGGAATTTATCAGGCAGCGCAGTTGCGCCGGGTAAAAGTTCAGGGTCATGGTGCCGATAGTGACAGCACTTCAGTAGCATCAACTTATGAGAATAAAACATCATCCCTGGTAGACAAGCTGCTTTCTAGTCCTGATTCAGGTCCGAATTCAAGCCCTGACTCAGGCTCAGAGAAAAATTCGAGTGCTCCTGTTGAGGTGGCACCTTTGGCTGTGCCAAACAATAAGTTAATAGAGAAAACAGCGGCCTCAAAGGTTGTTGAGAAAGAGGCAGTGGCTGAAAAAGGCACTGTTACAAGTACTTTGACCAGCAACACTGTCAAAGTAAGACGCGGTGCCGGAACTCACTACCGCACGGTTGCTGAAATTTCTCGTGGAGCTGATGTGGAAATCATTGGCAAGCAAGAGGGTTGGTACAAAGTTCGTATCAACGGTAAAGAAGGCTTCATCTATGCAGGCTTTATTAATTGCAAAACCGGCGATGCTTACACAACGGCCACTGTTAAGAGTGGCAAAGCTGTAACAGATGCCAGGAACCGCACAGTCAATCTGCAGGCGGGAGACCGTTTAGTGGTGCTCGGTGGCATTAATAACAATAAATACAAGGTACAGTTGGCCAACGGTCGCACCGGTTTTGTCGACAAAGATGCGCTCGATGTGGGCGGGGAAAGCCCTCCGGCATTTGTACCATAACTTATTAAGTACTTTACGTATTAGAGAACTGCGTCGGGCAGTGTGATATATTTGAAAGCCGGGACGTAGCGCAGCTTGGTAGCGCGGTTGCTTTGGGAGCAATAGGTCGCAGGTTCAAATCCTGTCGTCCCGAGGTTTTACTAATTGAATAGCTCAGCGAGTAACAGCAGCCAGCGGCACACTGTTATTAGATTTGTTCTTAGCGGCGCTTTTCGTAGATGCAGCTCAGGCCTTCGGCGGGATAGGCCGATGCTAATTTGGCTTCGCGTACAAGATTGAAGCCAGCCTTTTCAAGTGCTCGCCGTGAGGCAATGTTTTCTTTGTGTGGGCTTGCCACCACCGTAGTCAAATTAGGAAAGAGAGTCAGAGCCATTCTTGTCATCATCTTTATAGCCTGTGTGCCAATCCCTTTGCCGGTTAGCTCTGGAGTTGCAATCAGGTAATCAATGCCCATGGCATTGTCTATGCCGATTTCGTTGTCGCAGTCGGGATAGTCGCTATGGCGATAGCACTGAATCATTCCGGCTGGCTTATGGTCGACTTGAATAATGAAAACACGTGTTTGGGCATCGGCAAGAAGACGTGACTGATACTTGAGCCGGTTTGTCTTGGCTGACTCAACGCCCCACCAAGCTTTGACGTGCGGAGCTTCGAGCCAGTCGAGAAGAGGCTCAATGTCTTCAGCTTTTATTGGTCTAATAGTTGTCTGTGAATAGTTGCTCAAGGTTTTGCATTTAGTTTGTTTAGTGCTTCTGCAGCGGTGTGATCGTAGAGCATCTCAAGAGATTGATTGCTGCCCCGAAGACCAGCCACAACTTTTTTTCCCCACTCGACATAGGCAACTCGTCTCTCTAAGCTCCAGTCTGGAGGCGGAGAATGACCCATATCGCGAACGTTGCTAATTTTGTCTGCCAATTTTATGAGTTTTGCTTTCGTGCTTATATGGGGTGCATGCTCTATTTGCTTCTGTTTGCGTTCTTCTTTGGCTAATGTCTTGTCATCGCTACATTCCATTACCAGCGCTGCAACTTCTTCGCCAAATAAGTCGTAGAGGCAATCTCTGGTAGTATCTGTGTCTTCTACCGTGTCGTGCAATAGAGCGGCTGCTAGGGTTGCACCGTCAGTAATACCGCCAACTTCATGCAGCAAGCGGGCTACTTCAATAGGGTGATTGATATAAGGTGTACCCTCTTGGTCTTTGCGCCTTTGATCTCTGTGTTTCTCAGAGGCAAATGACAATGCTGCGATTATTAAGCTTAGATCTGAAACTTGATTGTTCATGGCCTGCCGCTTTTCAGTTGGTTCTTGACTGCTCTTCATATTTTACTAAATTAGGCTAGCAGCAAATGTGCTAAAAATAGAAACAGAGCACCAAGGGGAAACATAGAGTGAAAGAGTCTTTTATGTGGTTTGTAATAGCGGCCGTGCTTGTCACACCCTTTTTGCCGACTTTTCTTAAGGGCAAGTGCCCAAGTTGTAATAAGCGTAAGCTTGATTCTTATGAGCCTGAGTCTATAGAAACTAAGCCTGGCACTTACATTACCTATTTCTTGTGTCAGAACTGTCAGATGCGCTTTCGCCGCGATAAGAGTGGCCCACTCGAAGCAATGCCAGCTGATTCTCCGGCCGCTGATGTGGCTGCTAGTCAGTCGGTCTAGGTTGCACCGGCTCTATTGAGGTCTGTTTGTTCAGTCTCTCTGTTCAGTTTCTTCTTTCGTTGCATCTATCAATTTCTTCTTGCTTTTGCGTATGCTTTGGATATGCAAACGGCCGCTGGTCTGGTCTTTGAGCGTAAATTGCTTGAATTTGCTTGCCTTTGAGAGTACTTTTAAGGCTCAATCTGTCTATGAAAGATTGCATTTTGAGGGATGGATAGACCAGGCATGGCCAAGAAGTTCTCATTGAAGTCGCTTCTGCCTCAATCTCGGCTCCCAATGTGGCCACTTTTGGCCGTCTCTTGTGCCATATTTATTGGGGCGCCAGCTAGTGCTGCATCCGATGGTGAAGATGTTTTTGATGCAATTACCTCAGGATTGTCGCCAGGCTCACTGCGACCCGGGCCTTCAGACCGGCCGAATCATCCGGTCAATCGAGTGCCGGTCAGCCTTACGGCAGCTTTCTCGACCTCCTATACGCAGAATCCATCGGTTGTAGCGGCGCTAAAAAATCTTGATATCGCTAAGGCTCAAGTGCGAACAGCTGGAGCCCGGCCCAATCCTCAGTTTGCCATGCAATATGGTTTTGGTACTCCGTATACAGAGGCAATAGCTGGCAATACCCAACAAATTGGGGCCAACCAGCTTGTTGAAATGGGTGGCAAGCGTGCTTCACGCCTGCGCTTTGCCAGAGCCAATTATCTTCTAAGTGAATATCAGTTGGCTGACCTGCGCTATGACGTGCGCTCAGCTGTGCGCAAAGGTTATGCTGAACTTGCCGCTGCTGAAGCTAATATCGAATTAGTGGAAAACCAAAGAGCTTTAGTACAACGCCTGAGTCATTTGGCCGAAGCAAAATACAAAGCGGGAAAGTGTGAAGAAGTAGAGGTTTTGCAGGCAAAACTGGCAGTAGATCAATTTGAAACTCTTCGCAATAGCTCCTATGCTCGCTTGCGTCAGGCTTCCATTGAACTTGATTATTTATTAGGTTATAACCCAGATCTAGATTTAGATGTCGAAGACAACGGTCTCTTTAAGCTTTCTACAAAGCGCACCGAATTAGTGCCGCCTCCAGATCAGCCCATGCCTGACTTGCAGTATTTGTTAGACCAGGCCTTCGCAGATAGGGCCGACCTTAAATCGGCGAGACAACAAGTTGTTACTACTACTAGTGCAATTAAGCTGGCCAAAGCTCAGGCAATACCTGATGTTTTGGTTGGTTCTGGTTATGTCTTTAGTACTTACAAAAAGTCAGCTCATGTCAGGCAGCAAGATGGTGCCTATTTAAACATCAACGTCGATTTGCCTATTTTTTATCGCCACCAGGGTGAAATAGCGGCCGCTAAAGCTGCTAACAAGCAGGCCCAAGATCAAGCTGCTGCGATGGTTTCGCGGGTTGAAGTGGATGTGCGCGCAGCCTATGCTAAGCTTGCAGCGGCCCGAGTTAATATTGCCCAGTATCAAAAGAATCTAATTCCTCTGGCACTAAATGTAGTGCGTAAGGCTCAAGATAGTTATGAGAAAGACAAAAGCGATCTTGGCAGTGCAATCGTCGCGCAACAGCAGTTTCAAAATACATTTTCCAGTTACTTTGACACTGTCGTAAGTTATCAAAATTCTTGGGCTGATCTTGAAACTGCTATTGGCAAAAAGATAGATTTTTGATTGGTCGCGTTAGTTTTTCTTATTTTGAATAATCG
>CALRJJ020000166.1:0-8885 GCA_943367505.1 Flavobacterium psychrophilum
CAAAAGTTGCCGATAAGCCTGCTGCTAAGTCAGTCGCTGCAGCTTCTAAACCTGCTGCAAAGAGCAACGCTGCTCCTGAAGGTTCCCAAACTTGGACAGGATATTTAGTCGACCGCTCCTGCGCCGCGGCCATTAAAGGTGATAACAAAGACGCCATGAAAAGCGTTAAGGAGCACACTAAAGCTTGCTCCCTTGAGCCCTCCTGCTGTGAAGCTGGTTTTTCAGTGTACAGTCAGGGGCAATGGCTTGACCTTGACAATGCCAGCTCGGCCATAGCCAAGAAAGTTATGAAAGCATCGGCTCGCGATAAGGCTCATGTTGTAAAAGTGGTGGGCATTATTAAGCGCGGCGAAGTGAGAGCATCAAGTATTGCTGAGGTTAATTAGCTGTGATTAGTTCTAGATTTTCTCTACGCGGTGTTTCATCTCTAGTTTCGCTAGTGTCTCTGTCTACTTTCGTCTTTTTGTTGCCGGTCAACGCTGGCAACAATCATGCTGACCCTGCCGCTGCGAAGGAAGTGCAATTGGATAGCTTAAAAGTGACAACTTCGGCCTTTGCCAGTGGTGCTGCTATTCCAACCAAGTACACCGCGGATGGTGAAGATATTGCACCGTCATTGTCCTGGTCAGCTGTTCCTCCTAAGACTAAGAGTATTGCTGTTTGCGTGGTTGATACAGACGCTCCCCGGGGTGATTGGTGGCACTGGGTGCTCTATGGTCTTGATGCCAAAACCACAGAACTAAAAGAAGGAACGGCGAAAACAGCTGTCGCGGCCAATGCTAGTCAGGGTAAGAATGACTTTGGTAAGACTGGCTATAATGGTCCATCACCGCCCCGGGGCAAAGTGCACCACTATTATTTCCGTGTCTTTGCTTTAGACAAGATGGTCAGCGAGAAGCCGGGCTTAGACAAAGTAGCTTTTGAAAAAGCCATAGCTGGTCATATTCTTGCTCGCGGAGAGACGGTAGGAACGTATATTCGTCCTTAGCTTTTCTCTAGCGTTGTCTGTCTAAATTTCGCTCTTCTCTGCTCGCGTAGTGACAATACCCTGGGCTGCAGCCCAAGAAGCGAGATCACCCTTGTTGATTGCCACTGCCATTAGGTGTGGAAATTGATCGGGGGTGCAAGCAAAGGCCGGTACTCCCATTTCACTAAAATGGCCTGCATTGCGGTGGTCGAAGGCTGGTGCTCCCTGATCGGTCAATGCTAATAATGCCACCACGGTCACGCCAGAGTTGACTAAGGCATAGATGCGTTTGAGCATCTCTTGATTGTTGCCCCCTTCAAAGAGGTCGCTGATAAGCACCAAAATGGTATCGGTTGGTCTCTTAACCAGTGTTTGGGCGTAGGCTACGGCTCTGTTAATGTCGGTGCCGCCACCAAGCTGGGTGCCAAAAATAACTTCCACGGGATCTGCCAATTTTTCAGTCAGGTCAACTATGGCAGTGTCGAACACCACAAGTTGTGTTGAAACTGCTGGTACTGAGGCCAGTACCGCCCCGTAGATACTAGAGTAAACCACAGAGGTGGCCATGGAGCCACTTTGGTCTACCAATAAAATTATGTCCTTAAGGCTGGAGCGCTTGCGACCGTAGCCTACAATTCGTTGCGGAATTATAGTCTTCAAGCGTGGTTGATAGTGCTTGAGGTTGATTTGAATTGTTCTGGCCCAGTTTATTTCATGGTGGCGCGGGCGATAATTTTTTGTCGCTCTATTTGTTGCACCAACAATTGCTTGTCTGGTTGGGCTAGCTAATTTTGCCATCAATTTATCGACAACCTGGCGCACGACCATGCGGGCAGTATCTTTTGTCTTGTTGGGCATAGCTGAGCCGAGGGCTACTAGGGTGGCCACTAAGTTGACATCGGGAACCATTGAAGAAAGCAACTCAGGCTCTAAAAGCATGCGCTTAAGGTTGAGTTTTTCTAGAGCATCCTTTTGCATAATAGTTACTACAGAGGCAGGAAAATACTTCCGTATATCTCCAAGCCAGCGCGCCACATTGGGGCTCGAGCTGCCGAGGTCGGCACCGCGTTGGCCACCATCGTCTTCTCGGGGGTTATATAGAGAAGAGAGGGTGGCATCGATAGCAGCATCTTCGCCCTCTAAGCTGTGCTTAAGACCTTCTTTGTCCTGGCTGCCCAGTAGCAGGCGCCATCTTCTTAGCCGCTCTTCCAGTTCTTCTTGACCTGTGCTCATGGGCTCTCACCTGCAATTGCCTCTGTCTTTGTACTGGCAGAATTTAGCGAATTTTCAGACAGTGGTGAGAGGCCGAGCAAAAAGCGCACCATATTTAGTGGTGGCCGAATGCGCTCCAGATTGAGGTCTTCTTCTTCTTCGCTGCTAAATATGTCACCTTCAGTAGCTTGGGTTTCTCGCACTCTTTCGCCAATTTGGCGGCGCTCGGGGCTGGTGAAGGTGGAGAATGTCCGTCGCAAAAGTGGTAGCAATTCTTTGAAGGCGTCGGCGTCCAAGTTGAGTAACCAGCTATCAAGTAATTGCCAGAGGCGACTATCGTGAATTAAAACCAGGGCGCTGCCGCTGAGAAAACCTTCTAGCCATTTGCCCGAGTAAAGCGGCTCTGACGCTCGCGATAGTGCCCATTGCATCATGCGAGCAGCGGCTTGATCGTCAAGGGTGCGACTTTCAAATAATAACCTTGTGGCCTTGCCTGCCACGTGGCCGTGCAGGTTTTCGTTATTGGCTAATTTAGTCAGGAGCTCTCTGTATGAGCTAAGGTGGTCTTGTCTGCTCAATAACAGCAGGGCAGCATTGACTTCATTGATTAAACCTTGCATTGAATCTGCTGCCTCATCATCAAGTGACTGGCAGGCAGATGGCAGACCAATGACAATGCGCGTCACCAGTGCGTCTATTATTGATTTGACAGCCTCTACATCGGTACCGCGTACATTGCCGTAACGCACCACGCGAGCCAATGTGGGGATGCTTTTCATTAGCTCGTTGACATCACCAGCTACGGCGGCCTCGCTGTTGATGCGGTCCATTACCATTTTTAAGGCATCGGGCAGATCTGCTTCTAGAATCTTTTCTAGTAAATCAACCAGGGTGGCTAGGCTATTATTCTTACTAGCTACATCTGCTGCTTTTGCTGCTGCTGCCTGCTCGATGGTGCGCCCCCAGATGCCGGCTTCGATTAAGCGAATGCTTAGTTCCGGATACCATTCGAGATCCCAGTTTTCGTGGAAAGTGCCGCTTTTGCCGCGAATATATTGCTTTTCTGCCCAATCAATATTGAGGATGAGAAGGCGGTTGAGTAGTTCGCTGCGGCTTAAATCAAGGGGCTTGCGCAAATCTAGTTCAAGCACTTTTGAGGTTGCTTCTGGTTTCATGCGCAGCTTACTTTGCAGCTTTGCTAGATCGCGCTCAAGGGGAGTACCGGGAGTATTTTCTGGTACTTGACCGAGAGTCTCACCGACAATGAGCTTTTTGCGAATTAAGCCGAGGGGAATGTTATTGCCAGAGCAGAGCACTGTGATGATGGCATCGTTAAGTTCGTCAAGGCTAGGGTGTGCTAGTTCGCGCATTGACGACACTGCTTCAACAAGCCGCAGAGTATCAATTACTTGGGCAGAGGAAGCATCAAGATCTTCTGCTCGTAGTAGTTGTGCGACTTTGACCAACCAGGTTAAAACAGGGTTTTCTCGGTTAGTGAAAATGTGGTGATACCATCCCGGTGACTCGACGCCGGCGCCATAACCGCTAGAAAATGAAAGTCTGCCGTGGGTCCAGGGAATCCAGGTGGCATCAACTTTTTGCTTTGGTAGACCTTTGAGTAAGGCTGTGTCTTCTTTCGCTGCTGGCAGATGGCTAAGGGCCGGGGCATGCCAGGCACCGCAAACCACTGCTATGCGGCTGAATTCTTTGCTGGCTGAGCGCAAGCATTGGCGCATGTGAGCTTCTCGCATCGGCTCAATTAGGTCATCTTCGTCATAGATGATGCGCTCACTGCCATCGTCTGATATTTCTAGCTTGGCGGTCTTTTCTCGAGTGGACGGGTCATCTTTAGCCAGCTCTAGTCGAAGTACTTGCATGGCTTCGCTGATGGCTTCAAATACTAGATATGTAGACGCTCTTTCGTCATGCTCTAAACTGTCTAACTTTTGTGAGCGTTGCTCGACAATCTGTTCCCACCAGCGTTCCCCGTCGCTAAATCCAGCAATTTCAGCTAGGCAGCCAATTGGATCGCGCTTGATTTTCTCGTTGTAGTCCGCTTTTTCTTTGGCCAGTTTTGCTAGCTCTTGTTCTTCTCTCAGCTCTTCTATGTCTGCTTTGTGTTCTTGGCTGGCTGAGTCTTCTTTGCTTGTTGACCCTGCTTCAGTTGGGGCAGCAGATTCAATAGCTTCTAGAGCTGGTCTAACTTCAAATTTGAGATCTACATCTGGATTTTCAAAAGGTTCTCCTGGGCGCTGTTCGAAGTTGTGTTCAGCCACAGGGGTGAGAGTGCCAATGGCGGTATGTTTTTTAAGTTTGGCCTCGTTCAGCGCCAGCCAATGGCTTTGGGGCAGGTCGATGAAGCGACAGCTTATGCCGCTTTCCACGGCATATTTCATGGCCTGCCATTCGGGTGAAAATTCAGCGAAAGGATAGTAACAGGCCTGGCGTGGGTTATCCTGGGCATAAACCAACAGTGCCACTGGTGGTACCATGCCAGACTCGGTCACTAGAGGCACGAGGCTGTTGCCTTCTGGCGGACCCTCAATCAAAATACAGTCGGGCTGAAATTCTTTCAACGCTGACATCAGGCTATGGGCAGAGCCCGGGCCATGATGCCTTATACCGAAGATTTTCGTCTCGCTCATTTTGAAGATACCAATCACGACTGAAGTGAAATTACTAGGAAATATTGCGCAGGGCGCGATAGAAATCTTTCCAGCCCTCTCTTTCTTTCACTACAGTTTCTAGATACTCACGGAAGACCACCGCATCTTGCACAGGGTCTTTGACTACCGCTCCCACTATTCCTGCTGCTAGATCTTCTGCTTTGATGGTGCCGTCGCCAAAGTGTCCAGCTAAAGCTAGACCACTATTGATTACTGAAATGGCCTCAGCGGTGCTTAGTGTGCCACTTGGGCTCTTGAGCTTGTTTTTGCCGTCGGCCGTAATACCACTGCGCAGTTCTCTGAAAATTGTTACCACCCGTCTAATTTCTTCTAAAGCTGGTGGTTCTGCTGGTAGTTCCAGGGCCCTGCCTAATGCCTCTGTGCGCCGAGCGACAATGTCTACCTCTTCTTCGATAGTGGCGGGAACTGGCAGCACCACTGTATTAAAGCGTCGTTTAAGAGCTGAAGATAAGTCGTTTACACCTTTGTCTCTGTCGTTGGCTGTGGCAATGACATTGAACCCTTTAATTGCTTGCACTTCATCGCCGAGTTCGGGGATAGGCAAGGTCTTTTCGGAGAGAATGGTGATCAATGAATCTTGCACATCAGCAGGGATGCGTGTTAATTCTTCAATTCTGGCAATTTTGCCGTGGCGCATAGCTTGCATTACAGGGCTGGCCACTAAGGCATTGAAAGACGGGCCGTCGGCAATTAGTCTGGCGTAGTTCCAGCCATAGCGAATTGATTCTTCAGGCATACCGGCTGTGCCTTGCACCAGTAGGGTAGAGTCGCCGCTAATGGCCGCAGCTAGATGTTCCGATACCCATGTTTTGGCTGTGCCAGGCACACCCAGAAGCAGTAAGGCGCGGTCGGTGGTGAGGGTGGCGATGGCAATTTCGATTATGCGTTTGTTACCGACATATTTTGGTGTAATTTCAAAGCCATTCTCAAGTTTTCCACCCATGAGATATTGCATCACTGCCCATGGTGAAAGCTTCCAGCTTGGGGGCCGCTGCCTTTTGTCTACGGCTGCCAGTTCGGCTAGTTCGCTGGCGTATTGCTGCTCGGCATGTTCGCGCAGTACTTGAGCCAGTAGTTCGGTCATTGCTTGTTCCCCTTGCTGATGGTACTAGTTTCATTGGCTGACTTGAAAGATTGGAAAATTTCATAGCGCAGTTTGACAGTTTCGCTCATGCGCTCTAAGGCATTGCGTCGATATACATCCGTCATTTCAGAGTTTATGGCTATTTGTTCAATTAGTTCGCCAGCCGAAATATGCATGCGCAGAGCGAAAATGCTGGCATTGCTATAGAAAGTGTGACCGAATACTGGCACTTTCTCACGACATTCTTTGATGATAAATTTCATGATTTCGCGGGTGAAGTTTTCGCTCCAATTAAAATCAACTTGCTCTAGGTAGTACCACAAGTCAAGTCTCGGTGCCTGCTCGCTCTTCTGCGACCAGCTGGGAAGCTTCTGTAGAATGAGGTTTTCCAGTAGTGTGTGGGGTAGCGCTTTTAACAACAGTAAACCTGATTGTGAGTCAGTCAGATGAATTTCGCTGCATTCTAAAATGGCTTTCTGAATCTCCACCTCGCCAAATTTTGCTGCTGAATTGATTAAGGCGAGAGTCAGAGCTAGTGACCATTCACTGCTGCTGGTAGCAGTTTTTAGTATTTCTACCGCGCTTAGTTTGAAGCGCTTTTGCCAGTGAGAAGTTGGTACCAGGCTGAGAATTTGGCAGAGCCAGGTGGCCTTTTGCCCGAGGCGTGAATCAAGTGACAGGTTTTCAATGATGCCGTCGCGGCTCATGCTGTCGTCGATTTTATCCGGCAGGCTGACCACAAATTGTTTGTTATTGCTGTTGTACGAAAGACATTGCTCGGCTCTTGCAATCATGCGTTGTTGAAAGCGTGAGTCAGCAATTAGGCATAACAGCGCTGCTGCCTGCGTGCGCACTTCTTTGCGCCTATCTGTCAGTGCTACTTCTTCAAGGAAAGGCTCGTCACTTAAACTGAGAGCTGTGTTTAAGGCCTTGAGAAAGAGAATTTTGCTGTCGAATGACTCTTTTTCAAAGGCCGAACTTAAGGCTGTCAGTGCTTCTTGAGGAGCGAGTGTGCGCAGCTGGCAGAGCGCGCTATAGCGCTCTTTTTGTAGTGCGGTTTCAAAAATATTGACTAGAGCTTGTCTTCTATCAGCTTCTGCCGACTGCTCTTGGGTCGATTTCTTGTAGGCCGTATTCCATTCTTGATTGAGAGCGATGAGCCAAGCAAAATGTTCGCCGCAGCACTGCTCTATTAGTGGGTGTAAGTCGCTGAGGTTTTTGCCTAGTCCAAGTAGTCTTGGCACGAATTCGTCAGGAACTCTCTGGTTGGCTTCAGCACAAAAGATAAGCCAGTCAGCAATCATTTTTGAAGGCCTTAATTCGCTGCCTCTGGTTTCTAGCGCCAGTATCTGCACTAACAGAGCCAGAGAGCGTTCGCTCACTTTTTGCTTTTTTTCGTCTGGGCATACTGCAATTGTATTTTCAAAAACACGAGCATGGCTGCCAGCTTTGCGGGCAATGCTCAGAGTGGTGAGCTGATCTAATAATATGCGTTCCGGCGACTGACTTTGCTCTAGGCCTTCTTTCAAGGAGAGATCGGCAATGGTTTGACCGAGGTCGCCAGCGGCAATAATGCGGTTCAAAGGCTTTCTGTCAGTACCCAGAATGGCTGTTTCGGTCAGCTCATAAAATGGGCTTTTCTTTAGTTGTGTAGCCATTAGACCTCCACCGTTTGCAGTCTAAGGTAATTGCCATCTTTCATGGCTGCTAGTGGCTTAAGTGTGGTGCCATCCCATTCACCAAAGAGCGAGAGCGCTAGGCCGCCTGAGTAGCTAAGCAGCTGCCAGCCCGTTTCTTCTTTGACAATCAAAGGGAGGCCGTTTTTCTCTTTGTCCACAAGCCACCATTTTCCCTCAGGGGTTCTTAGTGGTATCACTTCTTGCATAAGAAAAGGCACCGTATCTAGCCATGGTGTTTTGGCTAAATCGCTGGCATAGCTACTTAGGGCTGCGGCCACTGAAGTTAAGCCGCTGACATATGGGGCAATGGCAGGCTCGCTACTCTTTGACTTGATCAGGGCGCGCTGCGGCAGGGAGCCTTGATAGAAAACTAGCTCTCCTTTATAAAACAAGCCAGGTATAAGCATGGTGTCGAAAGGAGCGGTGCCATGGGCAAAGCCTAGTATTAGTGCTGATTGTCCGCTACTTTTGCCCCAGAGCCAATTTCTTTGCACTCGCAGGCGATCTTGCGTGTAGCTATATTGGCCTACTACTAGCCAGTGATCTTCAAGGCATTGGCCTGCACCACTAAGAAGTTCTTCTTGGCTCTGGTTGAAACCAATGGCGGTGAGCACATCGGCTTTTAGTTCGGGGGATAGTTCATCAAGCTTGAGGAAGGCACGGCAAATGAGATTGATAGTGGCCAGTTTGTCGATTAGCGCATCTTCCCACTCGCTGCTGCGGGCAATGATTTCAGCGCATTCGCTGACGAGCCTGGCCAGGCCTGGTGCCTGGGCGTCTACTAGACGGGCGGCTCGGCTCTTCCAGAAAGCAAAGGGCTGCTTTTTTACGGTGCCTATGCCTTGACGCATCAAGTCGCTGAGAAATAGGTCTAACTCTTCGATGCCGGCTTGCACTCGGCTAAGCCGGTCTTGCTTGCGTTTGTCTTTAGCCAGTAGCGATTCTTCGAGTTGCTCTGGGCTCTTTTCGGCTTCGCTAGGCTCTTTGCGCTTCTTGGCTCCCCTGCTGCTGAGCCAGTCGCCCACCCAGGCTGGCGCTTCTTTTGCTTCAAAGAGTGCCTGGTTGGCGCTAAAAAGCAAGGCTAGTGCGAGACTATGCTTGCAGGGAAACTTTCGACTAGGGCAGCTGCATTTGAAAGCAGGGCCGCTCAGGTCGGCTCTGGTTTGATAGGGGTTGGCGCCACTGCCCTGGCATTCCCCCCAGATTGCCTGGTCCGTGCAACCGAGATTTTTCCACTTTGAAGCGGTGGCCAAATC
>CALRJJ020000167.1:0-8811 GCA_943367505.1 Flavobacterium psychrophilum
GATTCCATGTACTTTCTTGCACATTTGTATGGCATCCGGGTACTTGCCCTGCCGGTAGTAGAGCTCTGCTACAAGGTTCATGGTAGTAGCAATTTCGAGCGCGCTGGCGCCAATTACTTGGGTTTTTATGGTCCAGGCTTTGCTGAGAAAATGCTCGGCTAAACTAAACTTCTGCTGTCTCATAAGCGAGCGACTGAGAGAGTCTAGGCTGTATGGTGTGCGCGGATCTTTGTCGCCGAAATGCTGCGCAATCAAAACTGTCATCGCCCACATTGCTTCCGCGTAGGGATAGTTGGAGGAAGCCTCAGCTTGCTCGCCTAAAATTCTGTATCTGTCCCAGTCTTGATCCATGAAAGCCAGTATAGCCCTTAGTCCAAAAAAATTATCAGTCGGTAGTAATAGGTCCTAGCAAGTTAATCAGTCCCTATTTTGACCAAGTGTAAACCTATTAATCGAGACAGTTTACAGCCCATTGGGTATTAGGCGCAACATTGTTGGTCTTCTGACTATGATTTTGTGATTATTCCCTTGACCACTGGGTAGGGCAAAGCTATCTTAAATTGCAAAATAGGGAGCATGATAGTGGCTGAAAATAAACCAGTTCGCACGGCCATAATTGGCTATGGCCTCGCCGGTGCCGCTTTTCACGCACCATTGATTGCTTCTACTGCCGCCATGGAAGTGTCAGCTATTGTCACCCGCAGTCAGGGTAGGCAAGAACAAGCACAAGCTGATTTTCCTACGGCCAAAATTTGTTGCAAGGTCGACGAGGTTTTTAAGGCCGCTGACCAGTATGACCTTGTGGTGGTTGCTACGCCCAATGATACGCATATGGACTTGGGCCTGGCTAGCATCTACGCTGGCATTCCCGTTGTTATAGATAAACCTGTAGCTATTTCTTCAGACCAAGTTGAACAGCTAATAACCGCTAGTACTGATGCTAATGTTGCCATTTCAGTTTTTCAAAACAGGCGCTGGGACAATGATTTTTTGACGATCAAAAAGCTCATTGAACGGGGTCAGCTGGGAAAAATTACTCGCATGGAGTCGCGCTTTGAGCGCTATCGCTTGGAACCAAAACCAGGTGGTTGGCGCGAAAGTACATCGCCTGAAGAAGGTGGTGGTTTACTTTTTGATTTAGGCAGTCACCTTATAGACCAGGCTCTGGTTCTCTTTGGTAAACCCCAGCAGGTTTATGCCGAAATTCTTCACAGACGCCCAGGTGTGGCGGGTGATGACGATACTTTTGTGGCTTTGCGCTTTCCTGATTCTGTGGTTGTCCATATATGGGTAAGCATGCTGGCACCTGAGGTTGGCCCGCGATTTCGGTTGATAGGAATTGAAGGTGCCTATGAAAAATGGGGCCTGGACCCTCAGGAGAACTCGCTTAAGGATGGCCATAGGCCGGGTCTTTGGCACTGGGGCCGTGAACATGCGGATCATCACGGCAAATTGACTACCTATACCAATGGCGTCAAACACAAGATAAATATTGAGTCAGAGCCTGGTTCTTATCAGAATTTTTATGAACAAATGCGCGATGCTGTCAACGGTAAAGGCCCTGTGCCCGTGTCAATCGAAGATGCTTTAGTTTGCATGAAAGTGATCGAAGCTGCCCGCCAATCAGCGCTCGTAGCTGGTCCAGTGGCCATATTTTGATTTGGATCAATTAGCAGGCGCCAAGGTAACTGAAGGGCAATAGCTGCTCTTAAGCGACTAAACTGACAAACATCTGTTCAAGCTGGAACTTATTTGCTGAATGCCGGTCACTAGCATTCACAGTTCTTAGGTCTTGGCAATTTTATTCTTGTAAAAGAAAAGGCAAAGCGGTATCACTTGGCTATCAAATCTCTCCCTCAACTTATTACGGCCGTCGGTCGTACCTGGCCTGTTGTTGCTGATGCAACAAGCCGTGGCAACATCAAAATGCTCAAGTCTTTTCTCGGTCCAGCCTATCGCGGCCTCTTTCAACAGTGTGCCAAAGGTGCTCCGTTTTCGAGTATGGACCCATCGCATAAAGTACATTTTGACTGGCAGTACACTCGTGATTATCCTGAATTAGCCAAACTCTACAATGCCGCCAATTCTTCGCAGTGGAATGCCACCGAGAGCATCGACTGGAGTAGAGATGTGGATCCATTAGATTTAAACGGGCTGCTCTTGCCTGATGCATTTTGTCCAGCCAATGTTTTGCCCATGTGGAGCAAACTTAGCCCACTGGAAAAGTCAAAGCAACGACATTCACTGCTCAGCTGGTTCTTGAGTCAGATATTGCATGGTGAGCAAGCAGCTCTCTATGGCGCAGCGCAAGTAATGCAAGCAGTGCCGTGGCTTGATGGCAAACTCTTTGGCGCCACCCAGGTTGTGGATGAAGGCAGACACATTGAAGTCTTTCACCGTTATCTCCATGAGAAAATGGAGAAGGTCTATGAGATCAATGAGAACTTGTATGTGCTGACCGAAGCTCTGATGGAAGATCCAAGATGGGATGTTAAGTTCCTCGGCATGCAAATTATGATTGAAGGCTTTGGTTTGGGATCCTTCTCAACTATCCGCAAAGTCACCGGTGAGCCGGTTCTCAAAGACTGTCTTAAGTATGTTATTGGTGATGAAGCTCGCCACGTTCACTACGGTGTATTGGCTTTAGAGCGTTATTACAAAACAGAGTTAAATGAAGCCGAATTGCGTGAGCGCGAAGAGTGGGCCTTTGAAGTTTGCTTGCTTTTGCAAAGACGTTTTCTTGCTCATGAGATTTATGATGAGTATTACACTCATCTGTTCACACCTAAGGCCTGGGATAAATTTGTCAGCGAGTCAGCTTTGATGGGCTTCTTCAGAAGTTCTATGTTCCGTATGATCATTCCAAATTTGAAACGTCTAGGTCTGATGTCAGAGCGAATTAGACCTAAATATGAGCAACTTGGTTTGCTTCATTTAGAGAGTGGCAGAGCCGCTCCTGAACTTTCAGTAGCACAAATTATTGATATGCCCCTGGTGAAGTGAGGGTTACTTCCCGACTATCTGTCTTTGTCACTAGACTAAGTCACTCCAAGAAGGTTTGTCACGCAGTAGTTGAGTAGGGCTGTACATATTAGAAGGAGTAAGCTCTTGTAGAATAGGCCGTTGCAATTTGCCAATGGCAGAATTTTCTAGTTGCGATACCCTACCGCTCGTTATTGCCATACTTTCAGCTGTTTGGTTGATAGACAGACCATCGAAAAATCTTTTCTGAAGAGCTTCTACTTGTCTTTCCGGTAGCGTCTTCAACGCCTTTTCTACAATTCGTTGTCGGTCTTGGAATACCAGACTCTCAAAAGGATCTGAAACGTAGTTGCGCAACAGACCTAAATTCTCAGCAGCTTCGCTCCTTCCTGGTAGAAAGCGTTGAAAAGTTGCCCTGAAATCCAATGCCACTGAAGTCTTTAAGTATTGTTGTAGCTCGGTAACGGACTGTGGTTGAAGTTCTCCCGATAGTAGTCCAAGGCGAGTTGTTAGTACTTGATCTTGTGCTAGTTCGGTCATGGCTGTTTTATGCGCTTCTGTTAAGGGCACACCCAATTCTTTTGTAGTTTGAGCAGCGGCCTTATGCAACGGCGATTCAAGTGTATTGATAAGGCTGGTGACTGCTTTGTCGTCATTAGGATTGGCAAAAAGTCTTTCGGCGCTTGTACCCCAACCTGGCGCGGCCGATTTAGCTGCTGTCGCCATTTGTGTTTCTGCTGTGCTGGTTGCCGACTTTGCAATAGAGCGACCGCCGATTGAGAGAAAATCATCTATTAAGGAGGCACCAGCTTTAATTGCGGCTTCAGCAGCAGACTTTACTGCTGGGCTCGTTACGATGGCTTCGCCAAGCTCGACTATGGCTTTGGTTGGTGGCATGTTAAGAACACTCCCTATTATTTGCTGTGGGCTTAGTTGGGGTGTGATTTGACGATACTAGTAAGTTTTTGAAGGCCACGTGAAACTATGTACGTTTCAGTGGCAGCAACGTTTTACTAACAGCACAACTGGGGTGGTTGTAAAAAAGAGTATGAAACAAAATTGGGACTGAAGTGTGACTAATCCCTAACTACATTGCCGCAAGTCTTCGTAGATCTCAGTGGCGTTGGCAGCGCTGCTGTATTGCATAGCCGGGGCAAATACAGTCATTTCTTTGTTCTCTGAAACCAGATCGATTTTGCCGTAGCGCATCAATTCAGATAGGGCTTTTAAGAACATGATGCGCGACTCTTCTTCGTTCTCATCGGGGCGATCGGCCCCACCTAAGGCAAATTTCTTGCACTGCACAAACTCACCCTGGGGGCTATGAATTTTGTAAATGCGGCCGTCTTGTTTTAGTTGTCGCAATAGGGCTTCTTTTGCCGCAGCTAGTGTCGAAATCGGAGAGGTTTGCTTTAGCTCAAATAAATCTAGATATTCATTGGTCAATACAAGCTCAGTGGCGCCGTCTTCAATCAGAGAGTCTAGAGCTTGCAGGTAGAGTGATCTAATTTCTTCTGGATGGTCGTAGGCGTGCTTACATTTCACAAACTCTTCGCCACCATTCTTCACTTTACTGATGGTATTGAGAGTCTTTGAAGCTTCACGTAGCAAAGCTATTTTTGTTTGTTCTAGCTGATTCATTAGCCCGCCACCTCGATAAATACACACTTCCACAAACACATGACATCCGCTTTGTGGCTTTAGTTCCAATATTTTTGTCAGGCGAAGTTAAAGATTGCATTCCCGAAGACAACCAGTCAGTACCAAGTATTTGATGAGCCAATTTTGTCTAGGGTCCGATTGTTCCCAGGCTTTTAAAATGGTCAAAGTCCTCCCTATTATCTTTTGTGCTACTTGTTCCTTGATCGAGCCTGCAGCCCGGTGGTAGCGAAGCCTTCAGGTTGATAATCTTGTCTCTCGACCATTTGGCTGTATTGATTTTTAGATCGTGCAGTTGCCTAAAGCTAGTCAGTGTCTCAATCACTTCTGGACCGACGCGGCAATTAAGTATGTTGAGGTGGCCAAGGCGTTTTAAGGGGGCGAGGTATTTGATGCCGTTGGTAGTTACTGCTGGATTTTCCGAAAGGCTGAGATATTCGAGATTTTGATCTTTACCAATCAGCTTTACCGTATTATCGTCTATGGCACTATTTGAGAGAGTTAGTTTATGCAGTCTGGTTGAGCCAGCGATGGCTTTGAGGGTGTTGCTCATATGGCCTAATTCTCTTGCCTCTAGCACTTCTAGACGTCTTAGTGCTGGTAGATTTGCTAGGGCATTGTCATTTATATCTGTGTTTGTGATGTTGAGTTCTGTCAGGTTTTTCATGCCATAGAGACAACTAGCACAGTTAGGTGTGACATTAGAATCGCTTAGATCAAGCTTGCGGATATTTACTAAATGTTTGATATTGGCTAAATCTTCATCGGTTAATATCAGGCGATTGCTGAGGTCGAGATCGCCTATCTGATTGGCTTTGAATTTTCTGAACAATTCTGTGTGCTTCATAAAATCACGGCTTGGTCGAAAGCGAATCAGCTCACCTTCGGGAATAGTAACCTCGCCTTGAGCTTCAATCACGTGCACGCCATTTAAAGAGTAGATCGTTCCCAGCGAGACTTCTTTGGGAAAGTCAAAGACAATCACTTTTTGGCCAGTTGGTAATTGACTTGAACGACTGAATGGCTTGTTCGATAAAACTAAAGGATCGAGGCTAGCATTGGCAGGGTTAGCTTTGGTAGAGCTTTTTGTAATCTTATTGGTAGGCTGGTTTGGGCGCAGTATGAATAGGGTTCCAATAGTTCCGGCTACGAGAATTGCTGCCAATACTAGAGCGTGATAGCTGAATTTTTTCCATACTTTAGTCGTGACAGTCTGGCTTTCAGAGAGTTGGTCGAAGGTGTTATCGGATATCTCACCTCCTGTATCGTCTACTTTTGATGATTTTGGTGTTACCTTAGCTACAACCTTTTCTAGCGAAAGTGTTATTGGTGCTATTGCTTTAGCTGCTTGCTTGGCTGTGGTCAGGTTTGATTCTTGTCCAGAGAATTTTTCTTGTGCTTGAGCGAAGCGAGGCTGCTTGCCACTCTTGATCAATATCAAATCTTGAGCGAGGTCATCCATACTTTGATAGCGATGATCAGGATTTTTGGCCAGCATTACTCGGATTACTTGTTCAATGCTATCGCTAAAAGTCTTATCTGGTGCGGTTTGAGCTAGACTGGGTGGAGGGGAGTTTTGATGCATCATAATCACTTGTACGGCGTTTTTAGCAATGAATGGTGGTAAACCAGTAAGGGCTTCAAACATGCAGCAGCCAAGTGAATAAATGTCTGAGCGGGCATCTATTTTCGCTCCCCATGACTGCTCTGGGCTCATGAAATGAGGGCTGCCTATTACCTCGCCTGGCTTTGTTAGTGCGTTGGTGAGATTCTCATCGCTAATTAATTTGGCAATGCCAAAATCAAGAATTTTGACTTCGGTAATTTTGCCATTAGTGTCTTCGCTAAACATGATGTTGGCCGGTTTCATGTCGCGATGAATGATCTTCTTATCGTGGGCATAGGCCAGTCCAAATGCACTTGGAATGAAAACTGAGAGGCATTGCTCTAAATTGAGTGTGCCTTTGAGTTTGACTCGAGCAGAGAGGGTCTGGCCTTGAACGATCTCCATCACATAGTACGGAGTTACTGTTTCAAGCAAACCGAAATCGAAAACTTTTACGAGACTAGAGTGCTCTAGTCTGCAAGCCGCCTTAGCCTCACGCTGAAAGCGTTGCCAGACGCTGTCGCTTAATTTGTCTGTAGGAATTGTTTTAAGCGCCCTCTGGCTATTAAGAGAGAGTTGCTCTACCCGGTAAACAATGCCCATACCACCGATGCCGAGTATATCAATTACTCGGTATTTCTCGTCGATAATTGTGTCTGGTTTGAGCTGTTCCATAAGATTGAGCCTCAGCTTAAAGGCCGATTCGAGTAAGGTTATCCAGGTCTTTGCCCGCTTTGGTTGATTTTATATGAATGATTTGCAGCGAGCAGTTTCGCGGCAAATTTCTTTTTAAAATGCTCTCGTCTTCTTCTTTCCAGTTTAAACAGGAAAGTTTTAGGCTGTTCAGTTCTTTCAGGCTTGATAAAGTTGATATTGCGTTGGGGGTAATAGGGTCTTGAATGAGGTTGAGGTTCTTTAGCTGCTTGCAAGTAGCTAGCGCTTTTACTCCTTCACTGGTGATAGCGGGATTTAAAGCTAGATTGAGATAGATGAGAGAGGTGTTTTTGCCGATCATTTTTACATTTTGATCTGTCAGTGCGCCGTTGCAGAGGACTAATTTTTGTATATTCGTCGAGCCTGAGAGTGCTGCTATTGTTTTGTCAAAGGCAGGAGTTTCTTTTGCTTCGAGAGTACTTAGCTGCCCCAATATCTTCAATTTTGAAAAGGCTTGATCATCGATAGTGGCGCCATTAATAGTGAGATCCTGAAGAGCTGAAAGACAGTCTAAGTCTGCTATTCCGTTTGGGCTAAGGGTGCAATAACTGATATTCAGTTTGTTCAATTTACTAAAATGCCGGATCGCTGCAAGGTGTTCATCGTTGGCTCCAGGCTGTACGCTTAAATCGAGCTCTTCAATTTCTTTGCTTTTAAATTGCTCTAGCAGCTTGGGATTTTTCATACAGGCTTTGTTTGCCCAGAAGCGGAACGTTTTGTTAGAGGGCAAAGTAACAGTGCCTTGAGCATTGACTTTGTGTTCATAGTTGCCCGTGCAGATTTCTCCTATTGAGTAGTCTTTAGGAAAATCGAATACTAGAACTTTTGATCCGTCTGCCGTTGTCGATTCGTGTGAGAATGAGTGAACCGAGGCATAGGTGTCAACTGGCTTCTTCTCGGTCAATTTTTGTAGAACAATAGCAGAAGCAGCTGTCATCGTGAGAATTGCAGTTATAGCGAGAGCGCCATAAGTGATCAGGCTTAGTCTAGCTTTGTTGCTCTTTCTATTCTTGTTTCTGTGAACTCTCTCAATTTCCTCCTCATATTCTTCTTCTTCGTATTCTTCTTCTTCGCCGTCATTGTCAATTTCATCATTGATATCATTACTACCGTTGCTATCAAGTCTTTTCCTGTCGCTTTCTATGCCTTCATATGATTGCTTTTTGTTGGTGCTTTGCCAGTATTCTTTAGCAAAGAGTGGCTTGCGGCCTGCTTGAATTGCAATTAGGTCATGAACTACTTCATCCATTTTTTGATGGCGGTCGATTGGTTTTTTCGCCAGCATTACCCGCACTAGCAGTTCGATTCTTTCGTCAAACTCGCACTCATTAGCCTTTTCAGCCAGGCTGGGAATCGGCTCAGATTGATGCATGATCATAACCTCGACTGGATTGCTATCGAGATAAGGCAGGTTGCCCGTAAGCGCTTCGAACATGGCGCATCCCAGAGAATAGATGTCGGAGCGTTGATCTAGTTTGTGACCAGCCGTTTGTTCCGGACTCATAAAAGTAGGGCTACCAATTACTTCGCCGGCCTTGGTTAACGCACCAGCTTTTGTTAGTGCTCCGGCACCTGCATCGCTGTTGCTAAACATTTTTACCAGGCCAAAATCGAGAACTTTCACCTGGCTAATCTTGCCATTGCTATCTTCAACAATCATTATGTTGGCTGGCTTGATGTCACGATGGAGCACGCCCTTGCTGTGTATGTAGGCTAAGGCTTGAGCTACAGGAATAAAGATGGCGAAAAATTGTTCAATGTTTATCGGCCCCTTAATGTTGATGCGTTCACCAAGGGTCATGCCATCTACTACTTCCATGACATAGTAAGGTGTAAGTTTGTTAAAGAGC
>CALRJJ020000168.1:0-8768 GCA_943367505.1 Flavobacterium psychrophilum
AGACAGAGCCAGCTCTCTATGAATATGATTGTAATCCAGGTGGCTTCGAGTGGATTGACTGCCAAGATAACGAGCAATCTATTGTCTGCTTCTTGCGCAAAGGCAAGCATTTAGACGATTTCATTCTGGTATTGTGTAATTTCACACCAGTACCGAGATGGAACTATCGAGTGGGTGTGCCACAAGGTGGCTACTGGAAAGAAATGCTCAACTCTGACGCCGAGGTATATGGCGGCAGCGGCATCGGCAATCATGGTGGCGTGCACAGTGATTCTCATTGGCATCATGGCCGGCAAGACTCTTTGTCGGTTGTAGTGCCACCACTTTCTATTGTCATGTTCAAAGTGCAAAAGCCCGAATAAACGCGAGATATCCAAGTAAATGAAACCTGCATTGTCGAAAGAGGCACTACTTGATCGCAAGTGCTATAAGCACTGGACAAAGGTGAACTTGCGTTATGGTGATACCGATAAGCTTGGTCATGTGAACAATGCCGTTTTCGTCACTCTGTTTGAGTCGGGTCGCGCGGCCCTGTTGTTTGATCGCAATGGTTCATTGGCAGGGCCAGGTAAGACCATGGTATTGGCTAACATTGACGTTGATTTCAAGGCCGAATTGCACTATCCCGGCGATGTAGAAGTTGGCACTGCTCTAGTTAATATTGGTCGCAGCTCTCTTAAGCTGGCTCAGGTCGTCTATAAAGATGGTGTCTGCTGTGCTGTGTCGCAGTCGACTATAGTTTTGATAGACGAGAAGTCGCGCAAACCAATTCCCTTCCCATTTGATTTGGCCAGACAAATTGAGCAAACTGCGCCACTGACACTGCAGAGCGCAAACTAACATAGGGTGAAATAGGGTGATTTTTCAATGAAAAGAGCGTTGCTTTTATCATCGGCACTTTCTATTCTGACGGTTTCGGGTGCCTTTGCTCAAGACCATTTCAATTGGCCCAAAAGTCGTCTGCCTATTCCTGTTTGCATTGTTTCTGGTAAGGGAGTACCGGGCTATCGGCCGCAGCTAGAGACAATAGTGAAGCAAGCTTTTGACGATTGGATGATTGCTAGTGGTGGCAAAATTCAGTTTGTGTTCGTGGATAAAACAGACGGTGGCCAAGGTATTACCTGTCAGTGGACGAATGATCGCTCAAAAATGACTTCGACTATTGAAGACGGCGAGACTATTGTTGTCCCAGACGCTCAAGGCATTACTTCCGCCAAGATTATGCTTTTGACTGTGCCACCAAAGGCAATGCCGACTTTGACTGATAATTACGCTCGGCGGGTGGCGCTTCACGAAATCGGCCATGCTTTGGGAATTGCGAAGCACAGCAGCAACTCCGGCGATATAATGTTTGGCACGATTTATCCGGTTGACAAAGTTTGTGCTTTGACTGACGGTGATACTAGTGCTCTGGCTGCGGCTTACGCCCCGGCAGCCTCAAGTAGTTCTGCTGGATCATCTAGTTCAACTGGTTCTTCAAGCTCGTCAAGTGAACTACTTGGCGGTCAAAACGCCGAAGTTGAGAAAATTCCTGGCGCTTCACCTGCCGCTGCTGCTACCAAAGCATCAGCTCTGAGCAAGCCGCCTTCTGGCTCAGAGCCGCCTGCTGTGCGTGGCTTGCGCCTAAACAATGAGGCTGCGGAAGCCATGAATTCGGGTAAGTTTGATTTGGCTGTGAGCAAGCTAGAAGAGGCTTACAAATTGGCACCAGACAATCAAATGGTTGGCGCCAATCTTGGCATGCTTTATTCGAATATGGCTAGTTTGGCCATGATGACCCGCAATCTGCCGAAGGCCGAAGACTATTCAAAGAAAGCTGCAGCATTAGTAGAGAAATATAGTACCAAGGCTAATTTGATGCAGGTGCTACGCTCGCAGGGCCTAATTTTGCACATGGCTGGTAAAGAAGCAGAAGCTTTGAAAATCGAAGCCAGGCTGAAGTCTATGGGCGCGAAGTAAGGTCTTTTGTTACTGGTATCGATATTAAATACATCTTTCGGATGATGGCAAATAGTCCTGGATTATGATTCGAGCGACTGCAATGGGTGGTACAGTAGAAATATAACGCAGGTTCTCCAGTGAGAGAGACCAGGGATGGTTTTTACCGCGAGCAGCACCGGTCCTGCGAACAACTAATAGATTATTGATGAAGTGACTAGTGTATAGAGAATTTAGTTGTATCTTGCTCACTCTATCCGTCTCTATACTGCCACCGGCATTTTGTCTGACTCCAGACCGCGTGTTGAATGATTCTGCTGTAACTACTAGTTCTACAGACCACAAGCTGGAAGCGGCGACTAATAAGCGTGAAGCGCCACTCTCAAAATCAAAGCACTTAAACATTAGTGCGGAAGGCCGCGTCGAACAATCGGCGAATAGCTCTTTCCATGTGCACGCCAAGCTTCCTGGTAGTATTTGCGAGGATCACGCCGTCATTGGCAAGTATTATCGCAAAGGTGAGTTGCTTGCCCTTATGGAGAGTCCTGAATTAGTGCGGCAGAGTTCTAACTACTTATTGCGTAGGGAACAGCTTGAAATGAGTATCAGGAAAAGAGAGTCTGAAGGCCGGGTGGCTAAATCAAACCTCGAGCGAATCAGAAAGCTCATTTCGGAACGAATCGCAGCGGAGAAAGACCGCCAGCAAGCAGAGGAGGATGTTCGCACCGCCACTGAAGATCTTGAGGACTTGAACGAGCAGCGAGTTCGACTGGATAACGAGTGTCAAATTCTTACAACCATGTACGGTATCAAGCTGCTGGACCCCAAACAACTAACTGACCCTAGCAAGCTACCGCTTAGAGCGCCGAACAGTGGCGTCATCATAACCAAGAATGTCAGCCTTGGTGATCGGGTAACTCCGGATGAAGCTGCCTATGTGCTGGCCGGAATAAGCGATGTCAATCTGAAATTTGTCTTGCCCATTTCTGAGAGATATCGTGCTGACATTGGTCGGCAAGTCAGTTTCTCATGCAAGCGAGTTCCGAAGAAGAACTTTGTCGGCATCATTGATAGTGTAACGTTGTCAAATGATCCTTCAAGCCCGGATTTCTCGGTCAGTGTCACACTGAAAAATCCACAATTATTGCTAAGACCGGGCATGATTGGGCAAGCAACAATATTCGTCAAATAATTCCCCACCAAGCTTTTTGGCTTAGTTCGTCTGTAGCTAAGAAAATTCAATGCTCATTGATTTCCTGAGAACAACATTGATTCTGCTCCCAGCGTGATTTCACCATTTGAGTTGTGGCGAAGGGAGAGCATAATAAAATTTGGCTCTTTGGTATTGCCCCGTGGACATGATGCACCTGCCCTGGATCTCCTATTTTGTCAGCTGGCGCAATGTCGGTATGCTGAATTTAATTGCCGTTGTATCAACATTGGTCTGTCTTGCCGCGGCCATAGTGTGCTGGTACCAGATAGCAAACACTGAAGAAGATTGAGTATGATAGAGTCGATGTCGCGAGTCCATCGCTTTTAGTGGTCTTGGGTCAATCAATGCACCGAACGCTCGCTCTTATATTTACATGTTTGGCGTTGTCATCACTACTGCCTGTGCCAGCACTGGCACAGGCACCTTGCGACGGCAGGAGTAAAGTAGCCGAGACGGCGAGTTCAAACACGCTAGATGACCAGCCGAGTACCTATGGTTATGCGGGCGTGAGAATAGATAGAGATGCACAAGGCTTTTATTTCAAGACGGTTGAAGAAGGGTCGCCTGCAAGAAAATCCGGACTTCAGACCAATGACCGTCTGGAGAGCTTCAAAATAGATGCACCCTGTAATCGCATCTATAGGAGTTTGAGTAAAACGATTACATACAACCCTAATAAGACACTTCTCGTTACCGTCAGTCGCGCTGGCTCTTCTTTACAGATTCCATTGCGGGTTAGTTCACTGCAAGACTGCCCTAATGAGCAACTTCTCAAGGCAAAACGAGAAGAACGGAAACGCGATAGCGAGGGAGTGCCGTATAGCCAAGAACTTTTGGCCGACATGCCAGAAGTTCCCCAAGTGATTGAATTTTTCGACAGTAAGACTGGGCCGTCAAGTATTTTGCTTAAGAAAAGACTTGATGGCTTGAAAGTGTTGAGTCTGCCATTCGATGCTCCATACGCAGAGGCTAAACTAAAAAGACTCAAGCTTAAAGTGGCACCGCAAATAGTATCAGTGGATGACTATAATGGGTTCTTATATCCTTTTCCAATTGGCAATGACTGGCGAGTTAATCGCGATCTTTTCTATACCCTCGATTATGACAAGCCCGAGCCTGGAGAATTTGCGGCAATCAGAGATAAAGACGGGCCGCCAGTGGCAAGAGAAGTGCCAAAGATACTGTCAGAGCAAGAAATTGCATTGCGAAACAGTAAGTTTGACGGTTGGCCTCCCATTGTCCATACGGGTTTATGCCAAATCATGTTTGATGGAAGAGGTGGGCACCTAGGCCCTTGTATTGAGCCACTTAGTCCGGTGGCGCACACATGGTTCTATCAAAATCAGAACAATTACACTTCTAGTAAAGGCAAAGAGTTGGGTCCGGCGTTGCACGCTTTGGTGCGTCAAACGGTGACATTGCTGAATTGCAATGCACTAGATACAAAGACTGCCACCTCAATACTAACGGGCGAGGCGAAATTAACCGGAAATTCCATCAAAGCCGGCTCGGAGGAGAACCCTGGTTTAGGTAGATTCCTAAAATTGGACAAGAATCGAATTGAAGTGCGGCTGCTGTCAGACAGATGTGCCGTGGCGCGAGTTAAACATATGCCGCCGGGAACAGAGTCGTACTTCTATCTTATTGATGATGATGGTTGGAAAGTTTCAGCTATTCGTACACCGCTTGAAGAACGACGGGTTGCGCCCGGACTTGATATAGAGGAGCCGGCACCGGATGCTAATTGGAATCGCTTTGAGGCAGAGAGAAGGCTCAGTTTTACTCCATCTGTAAGAGCTTCGTGGGATGCTTTTCATGACGGGCAAGCGCGAGCCTTGCGTCGAAGCTTAATGAGTGATGCTGACATTCACGTGTGGTTCAAACAGCATCAAGCAGATTTGAGTGTGCTAGCAAAACAGTCGATGGCTGATCTCAAAGTTGGTGAGTTTGCTGATTTTAGATACTTCTATAACAACTCAGAAGAGCCGGTTGCTAGCGATCCCGCCGTATCTATTGCTGGTCGACTAAAGGCGCTGGAACTTGGAGTAGTCCGTAAGGTCAAAGTGAAAAATGTCTATCTCACTTTTTTTAGCGGACGTTATTCTATGTCGGGTTTACTTTATTCTGAAGATAATTGCCCGCCACCGATTGGGCCATATGGAACAATCTGGACAGAGAAACTTGCCGATCACTGGTATTTAATGCGAGTCATTTACCAAGATCAATTCCCTGCAACTGAAGCACATGAGGCGCCAAAGCCAACAGCCAAGCTGATTCCTTAGCGGACAAATCAGAAAGAGGGTTGTCTGGCACCTTTTGTTCTTTTGGGGGAAGTGTAACATTGCGGGAATTGCCCACTTGTGCAAAAATGAATTCATAACAGAGGGGGCCTCTCTCATGACCATATGGCATGACACCGGTAAAGAGACAGAACCAGACAGCAGAAATAGGGTCCAGCTTGGTTCGGCCATCAAGACACCTGCTGGCGTTCGCTACAAGGTCAAGAAAAACGACTTGGGTCAGATTCTGTTAGATCCAGTCAAGCTTGTCCCCGCACACGAAGCCTGGTTCCATGAGAACGAAGAGCGAGTTGCTTCCTTCAATTTGTCAGTCGCCCAAGCCGAAGCTGGTCAACTGGCCAGTTTAGACCTAGGTCAGGACGAGGACGACTAGTTGCCGTTCGAACTTAGGTATTCACCGGTAGCTCTGCAGCAGCTTGATGAGCTTAGAAACAGCAGGGCACAAGAAAAACGATTTAAGGCCGTAAGAAAGGCTCTTCGCTTCCTCGCCAACAACCCTGCCCACCCAGGTTTGAATACTCATAAGTTTGATTCACTAGAAGGCCCTGCTGGTACTGAAGTTTTTGAGGCGTACGCTGAGAATAACACTCCTACTGCATACAGAATATTTTGGTGCTACTATCCGCCCAAAACTGGCACCATAACAATTTTGCTGATTACACCACATCCATAGTATCTGCAGGCTCAGTTTATTTGAATCATGATCAAAAGCACCGCCACCAGTTTTGAAATTTCCTCCGCCGCAGAGGTTCAGTCTCTCAATTTCAACCGTTGGCTAACTGATTTTGCCTATGGTGCCCTGGCTCTTAAGGGCTTTTTTAGTGCCGAAATTATTCCCCCTGATCTTGCTCCCACTGAAACTGAACAAGATCAAAAACTACCTGCTATATGGTCTGTTATTCATCGTTTTGACAGCGAGGAGGCCTGCTCAACTTGGTTGAATTCAACTGAAAGGAAGTCACAGCTTGATAGTCTTGCTAGCGAATTTCAAGGTCAAGTAAAAGAATGCGCTGCTAGGGCCTCACTTTCTGAGCATGGCAGCTCGGTTGTGGCTATTGAGACCTACGTGGCTCCGGGTAAAGAAGATAGATATTTTCAGTGGAAGCGCAAACTTGAGGCTACTCAGTCAAGCTTTCCTGGATATAAGGGGAGCTATCTGCAAGCTCCTGTGCCCGGTCGCGACAACTACTGGAGTAGTATTCTCCACTTCGGTGGCACAGACGCCCTAGAGTTCTGGTTGCATTCAGAACAGAGACTGGCTCTAGTCGCAGAGAATGAAGAGTTTGAAGCAGCCACCAGATTACAGGTGATAGGGTCGACTTTTCCTGGCTGGGAGCCAACTATTACCGGCAAACCGGTGACGCCTGCTTGGAAAACGGCATGCCTAGTGGTGTTAGCACTCTATCCTATTCTGGTTGTGCAGCGGCACTATTTCGTTCCCCTTTTGAATGGCTTAAATATGGCTCTGGCTGTAGCCATTAGCTCTTTGTGCTCGGTTGGGTTGGTTTCATTTATTTGTATGCCGACTTTGGTCAGGAAGTTTACCTGGTGGCTGCTGCCGAGTACAACAGAAACGGCACAAACCACGAAAATAGAGAGAAGCGGCACCACTATTGTGCTGGCAATTTTTCTACTTGAGGTTGTGGTGCTTTCTTATCTGGTGTCTGTACTTAAGTGACGACCAAGGTAAGGCCGCTCAAAAGCTAGTTGTTGACTTTACCGATTGTGCTCTGATACGAGAGATACTCTGTGCCACCGTTCATAGCCAAATTGATTCGTTTGTCTTGAATCTGAATACTAGCGCCTTCTGGGCCCCAGGCGATACTGGTAGACCAGGTCTTGTCTAAGCCTCTTCTTTGTAGCTCAAGCCGGAGCGCTGTATCAAAGCCTTCCATTTTGTTCTCGTCATATTTGTCGCCAAATGCTTGTTGAATTGCATTTAGAGCGCTATCCGCGGGGTTTCGACCGGCCAGTGCGCTGGCCACATCGCCTACTGCTTTTAGGTCATTTTCGTCTAATTTTGCCAGCGCCCGCTCATCTTGCTCTCGACGTCGATCAACGAATTCAGAGAGATTGAAGTCAGGGTCACGGCGCGCTGAACTGGGGCGCTCTTTAGACTCTTGCTCTTCCCTTTTAGTTTGGTCAGCCAAATAGGTCGCCCAATCGTTTGAATTTACAGCCTTCAGGTCAGAAAGAGTCGGGCTTTCAAATTTAGCGGTGACAGGTGAGGCCGGGGGAGTATCGTTTGGCTTTTCGGCAAGCAGAGTGCCACCCAGGTTTTTGAACCCTTGAGCTTCTCCTTCTACCGGTTTGATCTTGCTGATCTCAGCTTCCTGTCGCTCTTGTGCCATGACTCTTGACCCTCGGTTTATTAAAGTTGGAGGAAAATTTGAGACTGTTGCTGGCCTCAATGGTTTTTACTAACCCTGCAACTTTAATGGCAGCATATTGGCATTTTGAGGGCGCCGAAAAGACGTTTGGCTCACGGGCAAAGCGAGTGTTCTTGTCTGTACTCAAGTATGTCTGAGCAGAGATTATTCCGTTCTTCTTTTGTCTGGCAAGCTTTGTCCGCGCTTGAATACGTTTAACTGGCTCTGTCTGGGCTTGACGGAGCAGATCTCAAGACGAGAACATCTAACCAAGAATCATTGCCATCGTCGCTTCAGGAGAATTTATGAAATCACCAGTCTGCTTCAATTTACGAAGAAGCGTCTATTTCCTGATTGCTCCAGCTCTCACGATTGGCATATTGACCTTATCTCCATTGTCTCTTCAGGCAAAAGAGCAAGATTCAAAAGAGTCGAACCAGGCCAAGCTTTCGACGAAAGAAAAGTCTGGGAAGGCAGATCCAGGAACGAAAGAGGCTGTTGCTAATAAAGATAAAGCTGAAGAGGCCAAAGAGCAAACCATTGTTTTAGGCGACAAGCTGGCAGTGGTCAAATTGCCAAAAGAATTTCGTTTTGTGGAGCCAGAAAGAGCGATTGCTTTCTTGAAGGAACAAGGCTCATCGGGTGAAGGTGTGCTGGGAATTATTGCACCACGCAAAGATTCTCCCGATATGTATTTTATAGTTTGTCGTTATGAAGATTGTGGCTACGTCACAGAAGACGACGCAGACAAAATAAATGCTAACGATCTGCTCAACACGTTCAAGGAAGCCAATAAAGAACAGAACGAAGAGCGCATCGCTCAAAAGATTCAACCTTATTATGTTGGCGGATGGGCTGAGAAACCTCGTTACGACAAAGCTAGCCACCAGATGATATGGGCCATCGAAGTCAAAGAAGTAGACTCAGCAGATGCACCTGCTGATACCA